>NZ_JANLWO010000140.1:0-1821 GCF_031364565.1 Chamaesiphon sp. OTE_20_metabat_361 | reverse complement strand
GCCCGCGCACCAGAGACACCACCCCCACAATTCGAGCCGGAAGTTGCCTATATTACCCCGCAAGGCATTCGGATCGCCCGCGCGAGCGATATCAAAACGACGCCCTATCTGCGCGAATTAGCGTTACCAGGATCTCACCAGCGAACTGAATAATCGTGTTCCTAAGTTGCTAAAATTGATAAATTCACAGCTTGCACCAGTACATAAGAATTAATAAAATAGCCTCTAAACTTACTCCTAAGTACTAAAACTATCCACTATTCACTATTCACTATTCACTACAACACTAGGAACTATGTTTTGATGCAAGATGTGAGTAAATTGATAAATACCCCCGATCTTCACCCATAATCAGTCTTTTATAATTAATAATAACTAATTTACAGATAATTCATGACTCGCATTATTGTAATTACTTCCGGTAAAGGCGGAGTGGGCAAAACCACTGTCACAGCCAACCTGGGCATGACTCTTGCCAAAATGGGGTATCGAGTTGCCCTGGTCGATGGCGATTTTGGGCTGCGAAATCTCGATTTATTGTTGGGATTGGAAAATCGCGTCGTGTACACCGCCGTCGAAGTCCTCGCAGGTGAATGTCGGCTCGATCAAGCTTTAGTCCGCGATAAACGTCAGCCGGGATTGGTATTGCTCCCAGCCACTCAAAATCGTAAAGCGGAGATGATTACCCCCAATCACATGAAATGGATGATCGGCGAACTCGCACCCCAATTTGATTTTGTGTTGATCGATAGTCCCGCAGGCATCGAAATGGGCTTCAAAAATGCGATCGCGGCGGCACAAGAAGCCCTAATTGTCACTACTCCCGAGATCTCTGCCGTCCGCGATGCCGATCGCGTCATCGGGTTACTTGAAGCTAGTAATATCAGTCCAGCGCGATTGATTGTCAATCGCTTGCGTCCGGCAATGGTGGAAGCTAGTGAAATGATGTCTGTCGAAGATGTCAGCGAAATTCTTGCCGTGCAACTGATTGGGGTAGTACCTGAAGACGAACGCGTGATTACTTCGACAAACCGAGGCGAACCATTAGTATTAGAAGCCAATACTACCTCCCGTGCCGCTCAAGCTTTTGATAATATCGCCCATCGACTGATTGGTGAAAAAACTCCCTACATGGATCTAGCTGTCGATCGGGATAATTTATTGACTCGACTGCGTAAAATCTTCACCAAATAGTAATCTAGCCAAAAGATCCTCGTTCGCTGGCACTCTCATGTAAATTTAGCTACATTAATTGCCGTTTTGGATGGCAAAAATGTCATCCAACTCGATCGAAAATACCAGTCAGATCGCACCAGAAATTTTCAGCTAGATCTTTTGTTGAAGGAGCAGCCGCATCTTGCTATAGTATTGGTATTTAGCTGGTAGTACTCCAACTTAAAAATACCGATCCCATATCGCTCGAATCGAGTCGATCGTCACTAAATATCTCAAGGCTGGGTCGGGAATTTTTTCATTAACTAATTGTCACCATGCTTTACCCCTCGACGACTTCATCATTTAGGTGCTAATTCCTTCTATCGACCGCAATACCATGACTATGATTAATGAATTTCTGGAGATGTTATTTCCCCGCGTCGCACATGAGCCGAGTCGGGATAGCGTCAAGCGACGGTTACAATTAGTAATCGCCCACGATCGCACCGATCTGAGTCCGCAAATGGTCGAGATGATGCGTCAAGAAATTCTGGAAGTCGTATCGCGTTATGTCGAAATCGATACTCAAGGATTAGATTTTTCACTAGAGAGCAATCAACGCGTTACCGCTCTAATTGCCAATTTACCCATTCGCAGAGTCAAAGA
>NZ_JANLWO010000246.1:0-6815 GCF_031364565.1 Chamaesiphon sp. OTE_20_metabat_361 | reverse complement strand
TAAATTGCACCAGCATATCTATCAATCGATCGATGGGACGACCGATTCGGAACATATTTTCGCGCTGTTTTCCAATCTCTTACATACCCATCCCGAACTCCCACTGGAAATCGCTCTCCAGCAGACACTCCGACTTTTGCGCGACTTAGTGGACGCCGAACGGACGACGATTTCTGCCAATATTGTGATTAGTGATGGCGAGCGATTAATTGCTTCGCGATTTGCCCATCGGGCGACGGTACCTTCTCTCTATTGGATTAAAAATAGTATCGATTATCCAGGCTCGGTAATCTTGGCATCAGAGCCGATATTTACCGAAGATTGGCATGTTTGTCCGATGCAAAGTATCATCACTGTGAGCAAGAATCTAGAGATTGAAATTTTTCCGATTTAAAATTTATAACTATTCTCAGTTAGAACAGAAACCCGACTTTTCTAAAAAGTCGGGTTTTTCATAGCACTAGAGAGCGTCATCGACTGCTCGCATCCCGATCGATCTTTCTAACCAACCTAAAATTAACCACACAATCGGTACTGTCGCTGCTAAACCCAACCAGAAATTGTGAGCGAATTGGGTCGATCGATCGAGTGCCCAGCCGCCTAATGGTGGCCCCACAGCATAGCCAACTGCCCAACAGAGGGAGTTAATCGATGTATAAACACCACGCAGGGATGCTGGGGCAAAATCGGCAATCAGAGCAGAGGCAGTCGGCGTATAAGCAACAATCGCAAGGGCAAATAAACCTAAACCTAAACTCGCCCATAAAAGCTGATAATTAGCACTGGTTCCCGTCAGCGTGATACAAATAAATCCTAATACCCAAAAGCCACCGGAGATCGTCAACGATCGCGTGTGGCTCAATTTCTCTAATAATTTGAGCATGGGCAGTTGGGCGGCGATTGTCACGAGTAAGTGTCCGGTAAATAGCGCACTAATGACTTGTGGATTGAAGCCGCGCGCACTAGCTTGAGGGACGAAGCCACTAAAATATAATGGTAGAGTAGTTTGAGTTTGGGCGATATAAACAGTTAAAATAATATTGACAACGACGTAAATTAATAACCGTCGATCGTGTAAGGCGCGATGATAACCGCTAAAAAATCTCACGGCTGTTTTTTGCGCCTGTAATGTTTCTTGAATCCCAAACAGGAGAATTACAAAGAAGCAGCAAAAAGAGATGCCATCGATAATAAATAACGTTCGATACGCACCTGTCGAACTAATTAGTAATCCGCCAGCGATAATCCCCAATCCCATCCCGATATTATCTGCTAATCGGGTAATTGCATATGCAAAGCGGCGTCCTTCTCCCTCCGTCAGATCGGCGACAATTGCTTCATTGGCGGGCCAATACAAGCCCAAACCGAATCCTTGTACCAAGCAACCAGCCACTAAGGTCGGAAAATTATCGGTAGTGGTAAAGATAAAACAAGCTAGTGCCAAGACGATCGTCGATAATAATAGCACTGGTTTGCGACCCCAGCGATCGGCATAGGTGCCACTAATCAACCGCCCAGCAACACCAGAAATCGACGCACTACCCAAGGCTAAACCGACAGATGTCGCGGAGAGTCCGACTTGCTGCACGAAAAAAATCGGGGCGTAAAAGATCGTAAATCCGCTCCCGATTTCTGACAATAATCTACCTAGCGCGAGAATCCAAATCTGTCGAGGTAACTTGGACATATATAGACTCGGGAAATAGGAATGCTCAGTAGGGTGCAGTTTAGCTATACCCCATCCTTCCTACTGTATCACTCTCATTCTCGCTGTGGAGAACGGCTCTCCTGCTATTTTGGGGGAAATAGTCAAATTACATGTCAATGGATTGTGCATTCTATCCCTTTCCCCTGCTTGGTGCGCTGTCTTGTCTCGCATAATCCGGGAGCGGCGCATCGAACGCGTGGCGGGTCCCCCGCCACGCTGGGAGGTTCCCTCCCGTTTGTGTGCGTCAGCGACGCGCGCTTTGGAGGTTCCCTCCAAGTTAAGCGCGTCAAGACAAGAGAGGGAACCTCCCGGCTGCGAGCCGCTGTCTTGTCTTGATTCGCTAAACCGTCGGGGAACAAAGGCGTGCGCGCATCCGCTTTCCCCCCTTTAATAAGTCTTACTTATCACCATAACTGCTGGAGAGCCTGGAGAACTAGCCTTGAGGATCTAAAATATCCATGCGGACATCGCCGACACCATGACTTTTGAGACCGATGATTTCTGCTGCACCCGCTGAAAGATCGACAATTCGGCGACTGCGGAAAGGGCCGCGATCGTTAATTCTGACGACGACGGCTTTGCCTGTTTTGAGATTAGTCACTCTGACCATTGTGCCAAAAGGTAAGGTACGATGCGCCGCAGTCATAGCATTTGGATTAAATCGCTCGCCGCTGGCAGTGCGGTTGCCACTTTCGGCACCATACCAGGAAGCTTGTCCGGTTTGGGTCGAGACAATTTTGTCTAGTACGGGGGTAGTAGCCGCTGGCTCAATTTTAGAAATTGCGGGAGTTGTAGCTGGTGCCTGAGTCGGAATAGTTGCCTGTTTGGGACGTTCGACGGGAATGGCAATACTCGGTTCGGGCGCAACGATATCATCCCCAACTTGAGCGATGGCTGTGGCGACGATTTGGGTTGGTCGATCTTCTTCAGAGATAAATACTGGCGAACCTGATTCAAAGATCGGAATTTCCGCTCGATCTTGAGGGTATTTAACTAGTGGTGCGACTTTGGGTACTAAGGTTGGCTGGGTGCGTTCTGGAGTGGGAGTCGCGATCGCGGGAATATTTGCTGTAGCTGTTTTGAGAGTACGATCGGATGATGCACCTGAATTTTCACCGAAGGGAGTGACGGTCATCTCCGCTTGCGCTGTCGCTGAGTTGATAATTGTCGGTGGGATGAGCGCCTTGGTTAATTTGGCATTGTCGCTGCGCGATACATAGATTGGTGCGCTTGCAGCTTGAGCGGTAATTTTCGCGGTTGGGGTTGAGGGTGCTAGCTGTGGTAGTGGTGCCACTGCTCCTACGGTACCAGGTGGTAGAGTGCGATCGGGAAAAATCGATCCTGATTCGAGCTGATTGAGAAATGTGGCAATCGGGGCAGTTGCTCTACGATTGGGGCTAAAACTTGCGCTAGTGCTGGCAACAGGAACGACTAGGGATGGTAAGTAGGCTGGCTTGGTGGAGAGAAAAGTGCCTAACTTGGCGATTTTAAGTTTTTTGGTGGCAGTTGGCTGGTAATTCCTCGCGACTGGTAAGACGATCGGCAGGCTGCTGACTTGAGGTACCAGTTGGATGACTGGTAGGATGGGAGTAACTTGGCTGGCGATTGGGGCTACAGGCAAAACTGTAGCTGAGGACGTTGGCAGCAAATCATTTCGACTATTTATGGCTGGAGATGTTACTTCAGCTCGAACATGAGAAATCGGTGCTATGAACGTACTGAGGAATAATGCAGTCAGACAATTCCAACGCTGTTGATTCATAATTCTTCGGGGGAAAAACAATATTGAGTCGAGTAGGAATAGTTGGCAACTGAAGCCGAACATCGCTGCTCCCCAAGCTGTGTCTACCCAGACGACAGTGGAGGATGAATCGATCTACACTACCCCAACTAGAAGTGCTGTGGTTAGATGTTTGCTGGGCAACGCGATCGAACTGACTTTACCTGGCTGTTGCAGTTGGTAAATTTTGCTTGAGGGCAACTACCAAATCTAACCACTTACTACAACATTAGTTTACCCCTAGAGTTGCACTCACTTGCCATAACAACAAAATTAAAATTGATGTCGTGGCGAGTGGCGCTCATTTCAATTACGCTTTCACGCTCTACAGCAATGCGTTCGAGTCAGGCTCGATCTCGACACCGATTGCGTAGTTCACCAGTGAGTCAACTGCGAGTAACTGAGAAGGTGCTTGAAAAGTCCTATTGGCTCCGCTCGTAGATCTAAATTCCCCTGCCTTGTCTTGACGCACTAGACTTTTCAAACATCCTCTGAGACTTCGCTAAACTCCTTAGCGATTACGACGACCTTGACGACGACCTTCACCACCACCGAGGATGTCCATCCGCACGGTACCTACACCAGAGCTGGTCAGACCGATCGCCCGAGCGGCACCAACGGAAAGGTCAATGACTCGATTGCCAACAAAAGGGCCGCGATCGTTGATGCGAACGACAACCGATCGACCAGTACGAGGACTAGTTACGCGGACTCTCGTACCGAAGGGGAGCGTTTTGTGAGCGGCGGTCATGCCACCGGGATTATATCTCTCACCATTAGCAGTTAATGGGCCGCCTTCGCCTGGTTGGTTGCCGTAAAAGGAAGCTTGACCCATAGATTGGGCGATGAGTTTTGTGGATGTAACTGAAGCATTGAGTTGAATGGAATTGACTGATGGTGTAGCTGATGCTGCTGTGGATACAGTCAGTGTTGCTACGAGAGCAGTTAATCCAGTCAGAGTTTGGTAATTCATATTGCCTATTGTGAAACGTAATTTTTCTTTGAGATTTAGATTGGTTCGCCCGCTGTGTTTGGAGCTAATTTACCAGCTAATAACTCATACCTTGTTCCGTATTCACCTCGGTGTGAGGAACGATGGGTCTACCATAACACGAAGTTTTTTTCAATTTCACTGCTCAAAGTCATTGACAAAGTGACTTTTGTATGTACAAAAAATATGTCGATTCACTCCAAAAACCCCAAGCGATCCCCACCCAAACCAGCTTTGAGTCGTGCGATCCCCACGATTTTTCAATCAGGAAAAATGATATGTTACATTTTTTCATATACATTATTCAAATGTTTTTTCGGAAACGATCGGGTTGACGGGCTATTGAGATCGACGATTTTTTATTAAAAATTTGTGAAATCGCGATCGATCTCGAACGAATTCACAAAAAAAAGCCCAAATCTGGAGATCTAATCAACTGAATCCAGACCGATCGCCGCATCCAGAAGGTTTGCGGTGTGCAGAGCGATCGCGGTAAAATGCCTGTGCCGATCGTGTACGAGTGAGCTATGGATTATCAACAAGCAGGTGTCGATGTTGTGGCGGGAAGAGCGTTTGTTGAAAACATCAAAAGTCTCGTTTTGGGTACCCATCGTCCGGGCGTTTTAGGCGGTTTTGGTGGCTTTAGTGGCTGGTTTGAATTGCCAGCCGGGTATCGTCAGCCAGTGCTGGTATCGGGTACGGATGGGGTAGGGACTAAGCTCAAAATCGCCCAAGAATTAGACGATCATGGGAGCATCGGCATCGATCTGGTGGCAATGTGCGTGAATGATATTCTCACCTGTGGCGCTGAGCCGCTATATTTTCTCGACTATTTAGCCACTGGTAAACTCAACTCGACCCAACTAACTCAGGTAGTCGCCGGGATTGCTGACGGCTGTCGGCAAGCTGGTTGTGCGCTCTTAGGTGGTGAAACTGCGGAGATGCCGGGATTTTATCAAGCGGGTGAGTACGATCTGGCGGGTTTTGCCGTCGGGATTGCAGAAAAGAGCAAGCTGATCGATGGTAAGCAGATTCAGATCGGCGACGTGGCGATCGGGCTGGCTAGCAGTGGTATTCATAGTAATGGCTATAGTCTGGTGCGGAAAATCATCAGCGCTGGCGGCTATCGCTGGGAGGATACGCCCAGTCGCCTGGAAGGCAAAAATCTCGGTCAGGTGTACCTCACCCCCACTCAAATCTATGTGAAGCCGATTTTAGCGGCGATCGAGCAGCAATTACCAATACATGGAATGGCACATATTACAGGCGGGGGCTTGCCGGAAAATTTACCACGCTGTCTGAGTGCCGATCGTTCGATCGAGATCGATCTCCACAGTTGGCAGATTCCCCCCGCGTTTCAATGGCTGGCGGAAGCGGGGAATGTAGCACCTGTGGATATGTTTAATACTTTTAACATGGGGATTGGCTATGTGGTAATCGTGCCAGCTTCAGCGGCGAATGACTCGATCGCGTTTTTTAAGTCGCAACAAATCGCCGCTTATCAAATTGGGAAGGTAGTTGCAGGCGATCGATCTTTGATTGGGATGCCTACCTAACGTGATGGGATCGGATCTGTAATGCAATGGCTTCTGGCTTTGTTCCCGCACCGCCGCCGATTAAAATCGGGGCTAGCAATACAAAGTCCGCCTACGCGGACTGATTAACTAGTCCGCGTAGGCGGACTCTGCAACATGAGCCACGATTTCAATCGGCGGCGGGACACGAACGCAGCACAGATCTCTAACCCGAACTGACATTAATTATCTCCTAAATCCATCGAGTCACTTATTAGATTGACTCCCAGCCAGTCGCTCAATTCTACCGCCAGCCATTTAATCTCGCGCTCGGTGAGATCTTGTCCGGTGCTGAGGATTCTGACGGGATCGATCTGGCGTAATTCCAGCATCAGACTGACTTTGGGGGTTTTTAGATCGACATGCTGATATTTATCGACGATGACTTGGCTAATTTCTCTGGTTTTGAGCTGCTTGGGACGACCGCGATCGAGACTATATAGATGTTGCGATAAAGTTAGTTGTTGACGATCGATCTCGATGAACGTGCGGGAAAGAAATTTATCAGCGAGATCGAATGATAGGTGTAATCCAGTTTTGAGTAAGAAAAATGTCCCTGGTAGCACAAACATCAACGCCACGCCCAGACCAATTTTGACCCCTGCTTCGGTAGTAGGATTATTTAGTTGCACCAACATGTAAATTGTCAGTACGAGTAGCACCAAAACGAGCAAATCTACACCACCAGCCAGTCCGAGTTGATGATTGCAACTGACGATTCCGGCTCGATTTCGACCCGATCGCATTGCCAATCATCAACTC
>NZ_JANLWO010000195.1:0-7616 GCF_031364565.1 Chamaesiphon sp. OTE_20_metabat_361 | reverse complement strand
GCATCGACCGGATTGAATTTACCCTTTTCCCAAATGGCAATCTCCGCACATGGTGGCAGAATTTGGGTTGAGAGCGAGATCGGACAAGGCACTACCTTCTATTTTACAATTCCCTTGCTCTAAGGGAATCCTTTTAAACAGGGTGGGCATTGCCCCTGCCTTATTTGAAGATCGAGTGTTCAAATTAACCTCGATTAACTATTCACAGCCAATTGAGTTGCAGCTTCCTCTAACTTGGTTTTGGCAGCATACAACCGATTGAGAGCATTAATGTAGGCTTGGGCGGATGCCACAATAATATCGGTATTCGCTGCATAACCAGAATAAGTATAATCCTGGTATTTGAGTCGGATTGTCACTTCTCCGATGGCGTCAATGCCCGCTGTGACCGATTGGACGGAGAATTCGATCAATTGGTTGGGCACGTCGATAACGCGGTTGATTGCCTTGTAGATGGCATCTACGGGGCCAGTGCCGATCGCGGCGTCGGTCAATTCTTCGCCGTTGGGCATTCTGATGGTAACAGTTGCGGTGGGTTGAGCGCGATCGCCGCAAGCGACTTGGACGCGATCGAGGATAAAGATTTCGGGACTTTGTTTGATTTCGTCGTTGACAATTGCTTCTAAGTCTCGATCGGTAATTTCTTTTTTCTTGTCGGCGACATCTTTAAATCTCAGGAAGGCTTTATTAAGATCGTTCTCTGATAATTCGATGCCTAGTTCCGACAAGCGGGTGCGGAAGGCGTTCCGACCGGACAATTTGCCTAGTGTAATCAGGTTATCAGTCAACCCGATCGATCGGGCGTCCATGATTTCGTAGGTGAGTTTATTTTTCAAAACTCCATCTTGGTGGATTCCCGATTCGTGGGCAAAAGCATTAGCACCGACGATCGCTTTATTGGGTTGGACGATCATCCCTGTTAGGCTGGAAACTAAGCGAGAAGTTTTGTAAATTTGGCGGGTATCGATATTAGTTAATGACGCAGCCGAATCGACGGGACGACCTAAGAACGGGTTAAAGTACTGACGGCGCACATGTAGAGCCATCACTAGCTCTTCTAATGAGGCATTCCCAGCGCGTTCGCCGATGCCGTTAATCGTACATTCTAGTTGCCGCGCGCCATTTTTGACTGCTTCTAAGAAGTTCGCTACAGCTAACCCTAAATCATCGTGTCCGTGAACGGAAATAATCGCCCGATCGATATTCGGGACATTCTCTTTAATCCCTTTAATTAACGCCCCAAATTCAGCGGGAGTTGTGTAGCCGACGGTATCGGGAATATTTACAGTCGTCGCACCATTGGCGATCGCCCGTTCTAATACTGTATACAAAAATTCTGGATCGCTGCGTCCGGCATCTTCCGGCGAAAACTCGACATCATCGACGAATGTTTTGGCATAAGAGACCATTTCGCCAGCGATTTGCAAAACTTCTGGGCGCGTCTTTTTGAGTTTGTATTCTAGGTGGATATCGGATGTCGCAATAAATGTATGAATCCGCGATTTAGCCGCAGGTTTGAGAGCTTCAGCGGCGGCTTTAATATCTTTTTCGCTGGCGCGTGCCAAACCGCAAATAATCGGCCCCGATGGCGTCCCTACTAAATCGGCAATCTGTTGGACTGCTTCAAAGTCGCCCCGACTGGAAAAGGGAAATCCTGCTTCAATGACATCGACACCCAAGCGGGCTAATTGACGCGCGATCGTTAGTTTTTCGTCGGCATTTAAGGTCGCGCCTGGAGATTGTTCGCCATCGCGCAGGGTCGTATCAAAAATAATTACGCGATCCGTTTCTGGTTGCTGAGTCATGATGTTAGTTACCTAAAAATAATAATGTGAGGAGTTACTAATCGAGCTACTAGATCCCCGACTTATTTGAAGAAGTCGGGAATCTGTGCTAACGACATTTTTAAGGTGACAGATTTACTTAAGAAGATCTTTCTGTCACCTAAATAAGCACTAGTAACTCCAATAAAGTGAATTGCATTATTATTTTTGGCTTTCGTTCTAACACTTGAATTGGTTCTCCTATAAAGAATCAACTTTCTCGATTCGATCGCGGATATCGTTGAGATCGATATAGCGGTCGGTGACATTCCTTAGTTCTCTGGCAATCATCCCCTCGGTGGAGATCACGGTGATATGGGTGTTCTTCGATCGAAGTAACTCGATCGCGCGCTCGAAATCCCCGTCGCCACTAAATAGTACCACTCGATTGTACTGATCTACAGTATTAAACATATCGACCACAATTTCAATATCCAAATTCGCCTTTTGGGAGTAGCGACCAGAAGTATCATCGTAATACTCTTTGAGGATTTTGGTACGAACTGTATAGCCCAGACTGATCAGCGCGTCGCGAAACCCGCGTTGATCTTGAGCGTCTTTGAGTCCAGTATACCAAAAAGCGTTAATGAGCATCAATTCTGGTTCTTTCGTAAAATACTCCAGCACGCGCCGAGGATCGAAAAACCACCCATTTTTTTGTTGGGCATAAAACATATTATTGCCGTCCACAAAGATGGAAAGACGGTTAGCAGCAGAAAACATTATAAATAGTACCTAGTTATTGTTATAAGTTAAATTAAAATGCCCTCGCCAGCAGTCGATCGTGCCGAGCGAAGCCAAGGTATGTAAATCTAGATCTGAGTAATTTGCACAAAGCCCAATTAGGTTGGCACAAAGATCTAAGGTCGGGATTTACCCAACCCGAGACCCACACACAATCTCCAGATCCGGTCAAGGTTGCTAAATTTAGCTAGTTAATTTTAAAGATATAGAATTTAACGATTAGACTGTATACCACTTAGACGGCTGGCTCGAAAGTAAAGTAACCATCGAACAGTCGGCTAACAAGGGGAGATCGAGGATTTTAAGTTTGCCTCAACTTTATCGATAAAGATCGAACAATTAGCATAATAATTTAGAAGAATAATGTATATATGAGTCCTATCTTACCAAACTTCGACTATTTCAGCGAACGTTCTTTTAATACCCAAAATATTCCGTAAATTTACCGATCGCGAGAGATTGTGCTGGTAACTGAAAATCGATCTTCAGTATTATCGCGATGATATCTCGATTTGGCTACTTATTACCGTGAGGTAGCGAGATTTGCAGATTTCAACAAACAGTCGATTGCCATTCAAAATTTGGGCAATATAAGCAAGAGTATTCGCACAAAATCATCCAGCTTGCCGTATGGTAAATTCCCGTCATTTTCCGGCACCACCGCCACCAGCACCCAGCCTCTCAACTAATTTTCCGCCACCACCACCGGGCATCTCAACGCCAGTTGCGACCGCTGCCAGCTATAAGTTACCGCCAGGACAGCCCAGTATTGGGGCTTTGGTGGCCGAAGCTTTTGAGGCGGGTTTTTCTGACGTACATGTTGGTGTTGGTGAAATCCCCCGATTTCGCAATCGCGGTGAGATCGAGACGACTAATTATCCAGAAACCGATCTGCCTACCTTCATGTCTTGGCTGCATGAAGTGTTAAGCGAAGCAGAAATTAACACATTTAAGAATAATCTAGACTTTGATGGTGCTACCCAGTATGAATTTGCGCGGGTGCGGATCAATGTTTTTGATTCGCTTTATGGTTATGCGATGGTGATGCGACTGATTCCGATGCAGATTGCGACGATCGAAGAATTGCGGCTGCCGCCAGTATTTCGCGATGTCTGCCATTATCATAAGGGCTTAATTCTCGTCACTGGGCCGACAGGTTCGGGTAAATCGACATCGATGGCGGCGATGGTCGATTATATGAACAAGGAAATGCCGCGCCATATTATCACGATCGAAGACCCGATCGAGTTTATTCATAAGAGCAAACGCGCGTTAATCAAGCATCGGGAAGTCGGTGCTAATACGAAGATGTTTGATACTGCTCTCAAAGCCGCTCTCCGGGAAGATCCCGACGTGATTTTGGTCGGAGAAATGCGCGATCGTGAGACGGTCAATACCGCACTCAAAGCCGCTCAAACCGGGCACTTAGTCATCGGTACCCTGCATACCAACAGCGCGATTAAAACCATCGAGCGGGTACTCAATCTCTTTAAACCCGAAGAACAAGCCGTCATGCGAGTCTCGTTAGCCGAATCACTAGTTGCGGTCATTTCCCAAGGTTTGTGCCGCACGACCGATGGTAAACGCGCCGCCTATCACGATATCTTAATCAATACCGAAACCGTCAAAGACTACGTTCGCGACGGTAAATATGACGATATCGCTCCCCTCATGACCGATGGTGAATTCGACGGGATGATCACCATGAACAAATCCCTCTTCGCGCTCTACCAAGAAGGTCGCATCACTGAAGAAACCGCCCTCGAACTCTCACCCACACCCAACGAGATGGCAATGATGCTACGCGGCAAAATCTAAATCCGAGATTTTACCCATTACCCCTTACCCCTCACCCATTACCCCTTACCTATTACCCCTTACCCTACCTAGATATCGGGAACACAAAACTTAATTAAAGGTCAATGGATACTGTCAGTGTCAATAACTTTAGTTAGGTTTTATCTCCATGTCTAGATCTATCATTCAAAAATCGATCGCGGCAACTCTGGGTGCGGCGGTTGTTTCCACAGGTCTGTTTGTCAGTATTTCTAGCTACGCGCAAAGCGGTACGCCTGGAACGATGACTCCTAGCCCCGCAGCTACCCCTAGCACTACTACCCCTGGTGGCATGTCTAATCCTGGCACAGCACCTGCTTCAGCGACTCCTGCTGCTGGCAAAACGATCGTCAGCATTGCTGCTGGTAACAAGAATTTCACCACCTTAGTTACAGCTCTCAAAGCCGCAGATTTAGTAGAAACTCTATCTGGTGAAGGCCCTTACACAGTATTTGCACCAACAAATGCTGCTTTTGCCAAACTACCTAAAGCGACTCTTGCCAATCTGCTCAAACCAGCGAACAAAGAGCAACTCAAAAAAGTCCTTACCTACCATGTCGTTTCTGGTACGGTAACTTCCAAGCAGCTCAAATCCGGCCCGGTTGCCACAGTGCAAGGTGGTAATGTCACTGTTAAAATCAGTGGCAAAAAGGTAAAGATAAATAATGCTAATGTCGTCCTTGCTGATGTCAAAGGTAGTAACGGCGTCATTCATGCGATCGATACCGTCCTGATCCCCGCAAAATAGTTACATCTGACTCACGATTTGCCGATCGATAGCAGCTAATTGGGGTGGGCACCGCTCACCCTTTAGTTGTTGCTCCTACTACTGACGATTTAATAAGTCCTACCTAAACATTTAGTGACATCACACTACTATCGTGCCCGATCGACTTGAAGTAGCGATCGACATTAGATTTGAGCGCTAAACTCATAGGCCGATCGTCGAAAAAACTTGGCAAATAATTAATAATTAGTAGCAGATTTTTACACCTATTTATTGTCTTACAGATTAATAATGATGTAAAGTTTTTTTAACATAGCTACTTTTATTTTGACAGATTATCTATATTGATATCAGCAGCTTAAATTGATCCCCGATATGGGATTGACCAAAACAAATCAGTTTTAGCCAGTATCCATCTAGATAGCCGGAGCCAATAAAATGCAATTAACTCAAGATCGTACCATCCGTAAAAGCCGTTTCGTCGCTACAGCTAAAAGCTTTCTCATCTGGTGTTTTGCACTAACAGTTACTCTGTTAGTAGTTGGTTTCCCTCTGGTTGTGTTGATGGCTACGGTTGGTGCGTTACTCTCGATTACATTGCACCCGATCCTCCCAGTCAGCGCAGTATTACTCGTCGCTGGTGGGACGATCGTCCTAAATATTTTTGCTGTCGTTGTTGGCGCAGCAGTCTTGACTACCAAAGGTATCCACCCTCATGAAGTCCGTTGGTTGAGCTGGTTGCACGGTGATGCAAATCCTGTAAGTACTACCACCTACGCTACTTGCCCGCTCACTTGCGATATCGATTCATAGAGTATCGCTCTTATTGATTTCATCTATCTCATCAGCTCGGACACCCGTCCGAGCTTTTTTGTGTGTACATAATTGCTAATGTTGGGTTTCGAGGCTCAACCCAACCTACAAGCTACCCTCTACCCTCTAGCGTGATAATATGTGCAAATCTCGACCAAGTGTTCCCTACCTACTTAGCTTATGATGCGGATCTGCTTTACCCTCGGAACTCGTCCGGAAGCGATTAAATTAGCCCCAGTAATTCGGACATTTCAAGCTTCAAGCAAATTTGACACACAGGTAATTTTAACCGGGCAACACCGGGAAATGGTTGCGCAAGTGATGGATATTTTCGGGCTGAAAGCCGATCGAGATTTGGATATCATGCAGCACCAGCAGACGCTCACAGATATTACCCAGCGCAGTTTACAGGGACTAGAACGCCTATTTAGAGAGATCGAACCGCAGCTAGTCATCGTCCAAGGAGATACGACTACTGCATTTGCCGCCGCGCTAGCCGCATTTTATCAGCAAATCCCGATCGGGCATGTCGAAGCCGGGTTGCGGACGGACAATATCTACAATCCCTTTCCCGAAGAAGCAAATCGCCGCCTAGTCTCGCAAATTACCCAGTTACATTTTGCCCCCACCAGCCTCGCCGTCGCCAATCTCCACAAGTCTGACGTCACAGGCAAAATCTACCAGACAGGCAATACCGTCATCGACGCACTCCTCACCGTCGCCAAATCTCAACCCCCCTGCGATATCCCCGGCTTAGACTGGAGCAAATATCGCGTCATTCTCTCCACCGTCCATCGGCGCGAAAATTGGGGCGAACCGTTGCAAAGTATCGGTGCAGCGATGCTCCAGATTTTAGAAAAATTTCCCGATACAGCACTCTTACTCCCCCTCCACCGCAATCCGACAGTGCGCGAACCGCTGACTGAGATGTTGGGCGGACATCCCCGCGTTTTCCTCACCGAGCCGCTCGACTATAGCCAACTCGTCGGCGCAATTCAGCGTAGCTATCTGCTGCTCTCTGACTCCGGTGGGATTCAGGAAGAGGCTCCCAGCTTAGGTAAACCTGTTTTAGTGCTGCGCGACACTACCGAGCGTCCTGAAGCCATTACGGGTGGAACGGCAAAATTAGTGGGCACGGATGTAAGTAGAATTACCGCCGCAGCCAGTGAATTATTAAGCGATCCGCAAGCATATCAAGCGATGGCAACAGCAATCAATCCGTTTGGAGACGGGACGGCTTCAGCACAGATTCTGGCTGCTGTGGAAGAGTTTTTTGGCGTGTAGAAAATACGAGCGGCAATGAATCGAGCGTTTGACGATCGCGATCGTAATTAACCCCAGCCTCCGATTAAAATCGGGGCTAGTGATGCGAAGTCCGCCTACGCGGACTAGTCGATCGGTGACAGTAGGGTGGGCACTGCCCACCATCTATGTTTCAGGCTTTTGCGATGCGATCGATACTTGCGCTGACTTACTCAGTACATAGGGCAAACTTTGTCCTAAAGTTGTAGATTAAGAGTGGAAATCTTAATTCCCCGTATGATTGCAAGTACTTCAACTCCAGTTACCATCGCCGAACATACAACCACGATCGTCCTCGATGTTGCGGGGATGAAATGTGCTGGGTGCGTGAGTGCTGTCGAAAAACAATTGCTCGCTCAATCGGGCGTAAA
>NZ_JANLWO010000131.1:0-16526 GCF_031364565.1 Chamaesiphon sp. OTE_20_metabat_361 | reverse complement strand
GAGTCATTAGTACCATCGTCGCGATCGCCGTAGCTTTATGTATGTTATTGCTAGGGAGCTGGTACTTTACGATCGGGATGTGTATTATCGTCTATCTCGGGCAAAGTGAGTATTTCAAACTCGTTCGCGCTAAAGGCATCGAACCAGCCAGCAAGATTACCTTAGTAGTAAGTCAAGTATTGCTGCTGGTGGGGGCAAGTGGCTCTGGAATCGACGATGCCCTATTTCCCGTCGCAGGTACCCTAATTTGCTTTTACCTGCTGTTCCTGCCCAAAATAGCCTCGATCGCGGACATTTCCACGTCCTTGTTCGGTCTATTTTATGGTGGTTATTTACCGAGCTTTTGGATTCGCTTGCGAGTAGGCTTCGATCCGCTCACGGCTCATACCTTTCCCTTTAGTACTGACTGGGCGGGATTATTAAGCACGTTAGATGTGAGCATTTTACCGCGTGCTTTCACCATTACCCTGCTGTCGTTTATGTGCATTATGGTGACAGATATTGGCGCTTACTTATTTGGCAAATGGCTCGGACGCACTCGCTTGTCCGAAATCAGTCCCAAAAAGACAGTCGAAGGCGCAATCTGTGGAATTATGAGCAGTATCGGGATGGGGATGGGTGGTGCCTGGGCGTTGCACTGGCATCACTGGTATATTGGTGGTATCGCGTTGGGCAGCTTGATTGGAATGACGAGTATGTTGGGCGATTTGACCGAATCGGTGATGAAGCGCGATGCCGGGGTGAAAGATTCGGGAGATCTGATTCCAGGGCATGGTGGTATGCTCGATCGCACCGATAGTTACATCTTTACCGCGCCGCTGGTTTACTACTTTGTCAAGTTAGTTTTACCAATGATTTAATGCCAGCGAACTAAGCTTCATTCCACAGTCTTTCTAATTGATATTGCCAAGCAGTCATCATTTCCGTGCGGATATCTTCAGTCGCACCGAGATCGCCCATGACACCTTCAGCATAAAATCTGTCGAGTGTTTGCATGGTTTGTGCGAGTGTATCTCCGCGTTGCTTGGCAATACTGACGATCGCTTTGACCTGTTTGGTGGCAAAATCTTGGAAAGCGCGATCGATGCCGACACGTTTGAGATCGATCGAGCGGTCGATCGCTGTATTAAAATCTTCAGTAGTTAGTCCCGCGACACTGTGCTGCCACACGCCCCACAATACCTCCTGATTTACCGCATAACGGGTCTCCATCGTGGCATCAAAGTTAGCAGATAGGAATTCTTCAACAAAGGTCATCGCATCGGCTGCGGGGGCAATCGGTACCAACATTCTCACCCAAGATTGTTGTGCGGACAAAATAATTAGCAGTCGATAATCTGGTGTATCGATCTGATATGACTCGTTATCGACGATTTTGAGTGTATCGCCAAAGCGGTTGGTGAGAAATGTCTGGATATCTGCTGGAGTCACAGGGTAGTAGGGGTAAGAGGTAAAAGGTAAAGGGTAAGAGGTAAAAGAGATCTGTAGTTTGGGTTGAAGAATGAAACCCAACATCCACACACGCGATTGATGAGGATGTTGGGTTTTCTCCTGGGGGAGAGGCTGCGCCAACGCGTTGCTTTACCCAACCTACATATTTCTATTTGGTTTAGCGTTGTTCTTCTTCCTGATATTCGACTTGATTGACGGTTTGAGGTAGATCTATTTTTTGGGAAGGTTCGGGTATATTGATTTTTTGAGGTTGATAGGCTGGCGATTGAGTATCTTTGCCCCACATGTCGTCATCGAGATCGAGGATTTCCTCATCTTCTAACTCAAGTGGCTTGGCAGGCGTGGAAATCGGCGTGTAGGGGACATCCTCATAAACTTTCGCCGTGCGAGGTTGTTCGCGAGCATCATTCCAGTTTTCGCCCTCGTCTTCATCGTCATAATATAGCGGCTGTTCGGCTTGAAGGCGTTGGGGTGGTAGTGGTGCAGCTTGCACTTCTTGCCAGTCGTCGTCCTCCCAGACGGTTTGCTCGACAGGGGGTGCGGCGCGTACTATCGGTTGCGGGGGAGCTAAAGGGACACCAGCGGGTAATTGATTTTCGGGACGGATGACAGCAGGACGGTAGCTGTATTCATCTTCCCACGGTGCTTTCCCAAGTCCGATCCGTTCGAGGAAGCCGACGGAGAGTTGTTCGAGACGTTCTTCGCAGCCTTCAAATACCATCAGCCGATTTGGCCCACTACTGACTACTTCATCGATCGAGAATTCATAAGTACTGATGACATTATCGGGAATCAATGGTATCCCAAAACTAGCGATAATAATCGAGGTTAATTTACCATCATCGCAGCTAAATTTGAAGCCCCGGACTTTTCCCAGCATGTCGCCAGTTTCGGTAATGACTTCACAACCGATTAAGTTGGTATAATTCTCTGGGTCGAGATCTTCGATCGCGTCATCATTGGGTACGAGAAGAACATCACCCATTTTTTCGATCGAGGACAGATACATATACTTTACCAGTCCCCCAGGTGCCGCCAGCCAGCCATCGCGTAAACCGAGCGCGACTACTTCACGACTGTCGATATCGACGAGCAGCTCTTTGACAATCCCCAGCCGTTTGCCAGTGTCTTTGGCAATGACTTGAATGTCGATCAGATCGGAGCGTTGACGAATCAGTTCGGATATCATAGTTGGCGGATTGGGTGCTGAATACGGGGTGCAGGCGATGGCAATCTATCCCTACCATTTTATCTCGGCGGCTGCTCACCTCTATTGTACGGTTTCCTCTACCATAAATTAGACTTCCTACGAAGGTCAGGGAAGAGGGAATAGGGGATGGGGGGAACTTTAAATGAAGACAATCCTAAACAAGATTGTATTTTTACTTTCCCAGGAAGTCTACAACCGATCGATCTCGATCGATATTTTCAGCCTATAAGAATTTTGCCATTCGATCGACGGCTAGTTGTAATTTTGCTGGTTCGTGTACCAGTGCAAATCTGACATAACCCTCACCAGACTTGCCAAAACCGACCCCTGGAGACGCGGCAACGCCAGTTTGACAGACTAGCTCAGTACAAAAATCGATCGAGCTGTGCGCCCATTTTGGCGGGAGTTTTGCCCAAATATACATCGTCGCTTCCGGTGTGGGCACTTCCCACCCGATGCGATTGAGAGCAGTGACAAAGGTATCGCGCCGCTGTTGGAACGTAGCGACTGTATCGCGAACGCAATTTTGGTCGCCAGTGAGTGCCGCCGCTGCACCGTGGAGGATGCCGAGATATTGATTAAAATCGACTACTGCTTTAACTTGACGCAAAGCTTGAATTAAGTCGCGATTGCCGATCGCATAACCGATTCTAAAGCCGCCCATATTATACGACTTCGACATCGTGAAAAACTCGATCGATACGCTTTTGTCGCGATCGGCCTGTAAGATCGAAGGTACCTGAAGATCGCTAAACACCAGATCTCCATATGGGAAATCATGCACCAATACGAGATCGTGCTGCTGACAAAAAGCGACTGCTTCCTCAAAGAAGGCTAGGGGCGCGATCGCAGTGGTAGGATTGTGCGGATAGCTCAACACCATCATCCGCGCTTTGGCAAGGGTTGCCGCTGGAATATCCGCCAGTACGGGCAAGAATCCATGTTCGGCTCGCAGGGGCATCGGATAAATTTCGCCTCCAGCTAGATATACACCGCCACAATGAGAAGGATAACCAGGATCCATCAACAACGCCACATCGCCAGGTTCGAGGATTGCCAGTGGTAAATGTGCTGTCCCTTCTTGAGAACCAATCAAAGGCAATACTTCCGTCTCTGGATCGACAATTACCCCATACTTATTTGTATACCAATTTGCCACGGCTTCGCGAAATAACCGCGTTCCATTAAATAACAAATAACCATGCGTACTCGGATCGATTAAGGCTGACTGAATTGCCGCAATTACATGCGGGGGAGTGGGCAAGTCAGATGAACCCAATGATAGATCGATTATCCCCTGTCCCAATGCCAGAGCGCGTCCCTTCGCCCGATCCATGTCAGCGAATACGTTACTTTTTAATGGTTGGAGTCGTTGGGAAAACTGCATCGGTTTAGGCTTTAGGGATTAGGCTTTAGGCTTTAGGGATTAGGCTTTGGACTTTGGATTTCAAGCTTTAGAAAATTAAAAAAAGGTAGGGTGGGCACTGCCCACCATCTATATTTTAGCCTATTACAATTTACTTTTAAAAGCGTAGCTGGCGATCGATCCTCGTGCCATAATTACCCTGATCGATCTCCTCTCACGATCGAGCCTAGAGATTGCTATCGAGAATGGTGGTAAGTTTATCTTTAGTAATGGCACCTTCTAAAGCATGAATGAGGGCATCACCTTTAAACAAGCGAATCGCGGGAACACCTTCTACCTTATAGGCTTTGACGGTTTCGGGATTGGGATCGATTTCCATTTTGACTACTTTAACTCGATCTTGGTAATTATTCGCAATCCAGTCGATCGATGGTGCCACTAACCGACAAGGCCCGCACCATGCCGCCCAGAGGTAAACTAGTACAGGTAGCTCTGCTTGTAAAACTTCACTTTCAAATTGTGCATCATTGATGACTGTAACGCTACTCACTTTGATAAACTCCGCAAACGATCGTAAAGATATTATTACCCTCTAGATTAGAGCAAAACGCAGCTCAGCGGTAGGGGATGGAGAATAGGCTTTGGGTTTTAGGTTTTAGGGGAAGGGGAAAGGGGAAAGGAAATATCTCCCCGTCCCCCCATCTTCCATCTCCCATCTAACTCCGATTCAACCAAATCGCTGTCAAGCCAGCCTTACCCGCACCGAGATAGTCATCTTCCAGGCTATCGCCGATGTGCCATGCCGATTGCGGCGGACATCGATGTTTTGCCAAAGCTGCTGTGAAGATTTCCAGTTGGGGTTTGGCTGCACTGACTTCGGTAGAGATCGTCACTGTTGAAAAATAGGGAGCCAATTCCAACACTTCGAGAACGGTGTGCAGCCGCGAGTCAAAGTTAGATATGATAGCCAATTTTACGCCCGATTGCTGCCATTGACTCAGAGCGGGTATTACATCGGGATAGATTTCCCACGCTGCTGCTGTTGCAAAGTACCGATATAAGTCTTGAAAAAACAGATCGAAATCCTCAAATTGTTCGATGGCTCCCACGGCGGTGAATGTCTGACGATTGATTTCTCGCCACCACTGATATTCATGTGCGGGGATATCTGAAGTGGGAACGCCTGGAAAGATACAGGGGGTGGAGTTTTGGAAAGCTGAATAAAAGTATTTGTTCAGTAAATCTGGCAGACATTTAACGCCATATTTACCCGCAATTTCACTATATATATGTCCGACACTACCCCTAACTCCAAACAGCGTCCCAAAAGCATCGAGACAAATAACCGTTGGTAGTGCCAGGGAATTGGGAATATCTAGGAGTGTAGAGTAATGATGTTGCATACAATGAAGCGATCGATATTCAAAGCCAATTAGCAGACAAGTGTTTCTTCCGTAGGTTGGATTGTGATACCTGCTGTTGCAGAAGCTCCGCTAACGGCTACCACTCATCAGACCCGATCGAGCATAACATTACAAGTACTCCGAAATAAAGATCTCGATCGCGAAGTTAGGACAATTATTCAGCCGATAAGCTCATTTAATCCGCTGATAATTGTGGAGAGTCAATTACCACAAGATATCCTCTTCTGGATTGATGTTGTTAAGTAAGCGAAACGAACGACCATTCACCTACCCTTCACCCCCGATCGCCTGCTATAGTGATTTACCGTTAGGATTAAAATTTATAATAAAAATTTTCATGGACGCGATCGACGATAAGGCAGTAGTCAAAGAATATTTTAATAATACGGGATTTGAGCGATGGCAGCGGATTTATGGTGATGGTGAGGTAAATAAGGTACAGCTCGACATCCGCACCGGGCACCAGCAGACTGTTGACACGCTGTTGGAGTGGTTGGATGCAGATAATAACCTGACGGGATTATCCATCTGCGATGCGGGCTGCGGTACTGGTGTGTTGAGCATTCCGCTGGCGGAGCGCAAAGCTGTCGTCAGTGCTAGCGATATTTCGGAGAAAATGGTCGGCGAAGCCAAGGAAATCGCCGCCAAAATCTTTGGGAATAATGATAATCCGAGTTTCAGTGTGAGCGATCTCGAAAGCTTGACTGGTAGTTACCATACAGTTATCTGTTTGGATGTATTAATTCATTACCCGCAAGCAAAAGCGGCTGAAATGATTTCGCATCTGGCTTCGATGGCACAATCGCGACTGATTATTAGTTTCGCACCTAAGACTCCTTATTTTAGCCTACTCAAAAAGATTGGCAGTTTTTTTCCTGGTGCGAGTAAGGCGACTCGTTCTTATCTACATAAAGAAGTGGATATTGTCAAGATTTTGGAAGCCCAAGGTTTTAGGATCGATCGCAAGGCAACTACCAAAACTAGCTTTTATTTCTCGTGGATGCTCGAAGCTGTAAAGTAGCTACTTAGATTTTGAATTGTTCTCACTCTTATACGCCTAAAATGTTAGCTAAATACTTGAAGTCCAGATGGCGATCGCTAATAACTGCGATCTTGATTTTTGCCTGTTCTTTTCTATTCGCTCATCCAACTCTCGCCGGGATTGAGGATGACAAATATGATGGTAATGTTTTTGTCTTGTACGCTGGTAATGGCTCGCTAGTACCTGCCAAAATTTCGCTTGCAGACTCTTTAAAAGCGAGTAAACCAGCGATAATAGTTTTTTATGTGGATGATAGTACTGACTGCAAAAAATACTCCACCACATTCTCGCAGCTTCAAGGTTACTATGGCAAAGCCGCCAGCTTTATTCCTGTAACTGTCGATAGTCTCGCCCTGGATAAAAAGTATCCAGATACTGAAGCTGGCTATTACTATGGTGGTACGGTTCCGCAAACTGTCATTGTCGATAAACAAGGTAAGGTTCGACTGAATGAAGCAGGGATATTATCATTTGAAAAAGTGGATGATGCCATGCGAGAGGTTTTTGATTTATTACCACGTAAAGACTCAGTAGAACTCAAGCGACGGAGTTTTAATGAGTTCAATAGCGAATTATCAAAGTAACTTGATTTCGGGTAGATAACTGATAATTTTGGTACTAAACAATATTAATATTTGTAATGTTATGCTAATTTTTTACGTTTAATGTATTTCTAACAGACAATTTAAGTTATTTAGGAAGTTCCTAATTTGATAGTCGCCTGAAAATGGATGTCTATGTATCTCCGATCGCTTCGAGCTGTAGTAACTAAGCCATCAGTCTAAATCTTTACAAAACCTGGTGGTTTTGTATTGTAAAATACACAGTTGATGGAGTGTTGGTACTAATATTTCATCTAAACAAGCGTGTGTGAAGAGTAAATTTAAGCTATATGGCAAATCAGTTTGGACGGCGGAGATTTATTATTTTGGGTGGTGCTGGCGTCGCAGGGACTCTGCTACTCAAGGCTTGTAGTAACTCAACCACTCCTACCACTAATCCGAGTGCCGCTCCTGCCGGAGATGGTAAAGGGATTAAGGTAGGTGTGATGTACTCCACGACGGGTTCGATCGCGATCGTTGAAAAATCCCTACAAGATGCGACATTTCTCGCGATCGATCAAATCAATGAAGGAACAGGCCCTTGGGCTGGCAAGAAAGGCATCAATGGCCAAATGCTAGAAAAAGTAGTTGTCAACCCTGACTCCAATTGGGATTTATACAACCAAATGTCTAAGCGACTAATTGACGAAGACAAGGTTGTCTGTGTACTGGGTTGCTACACTTCAGCTAGCCGTAAATCAGTCTTGCCAGTGTTTGAAGAGAAAGATAGACTGCTTTACTACCCTGTCTACTATGAAGGGAATGAATGTAGCTCTAACGTTTTCTATACCGGGGCGGCACCGAATCAACAAATCACCGATTCGATTCCTTACTGCATCAAAAACTTTGGTAAAAAAGGCTTCTTTATCGGTTCTGACTACATCTATCCCAAAGAAAGTAATCGGATTGCCAAAGCCGAGCTAGTCGCTGGTGGCGGTACGGTTGTTGGTGATGAATATGCAGCACTGGGTACGACTGAGTTCATTACGATTATTAACAAGATCAAGCAAGCAAAGCCTAACTTTATCTTGAGTAATCTCGTCGGCGATAGTATTCCCGCTTTTTATAAGCAGCTTAAGGATGCTGGAATTACGTCTAAAGAGATTCCGATCATGGCGTTTCCCACCACAGAAGAAGAAATTCAGGCGATGGGGCCAGAATTCGCGGAAGGACACTTTAGTAGTTTCAACTATTTTCAGACAGTCGATACACCTGAAAATAAGGCATTTGTGGAACAATTTCGGGCGAAATTTGGCAACGAGCGCGTGACTAATGGAGTCATGGAAGCTGCCTACATCCAAACCTTTTTCATGGCACAGGCGATGGAAAAATGCGCCAAAGAAAAGAAAGAGTTTACTACTGCAAATCTGCGCGAAGCAACCAGAGGGCAAGAGTTTAAGGCTCCGCAAGGCACGGTCAAATCCGATCCAGACAATTATCATACATACCTTTATTCCCGGATTGGCAAGTGGAAGGCTGATGGACAAGCCGAAATTGTCTTTGCGACCAAGGCTGCGGTGAAGCCGATTCCGTGGAGTCAAGCACTGTATAAGGGTCGGATGTGCGTTCACAAGACCCCAGATACTCGTGCCAGTTCGATCGTCGAGACCAAGAAACCCATTCCAGTTGCCTTCTTAGACAAACCGTAAACTGCGAGCAATTAACAAACAATCGCTGATTCTGCGCGGAATCAGCGATTATGTAGCAATCTTATTCGATCGATCGGAATACTGTAAGATATATTTTTCCATTTGTAGGTCTGCATTGACCTAGTAATAGGCTTCAAGGCAGAAGGGTAACGCAGCAAACATAATATCTGAATTAAGATTGCTACATTGATTTAACATTTACAAAACACGACACGATTTAGGTCGGGAAAATATGAACGTTTTGCCATTTAATGCCATATCTTCGTTAGTGTACCTAGCCCAAGCTAGCCCGCCAGCAAAAGATCTCGATCCGGTAGCAATTACCAACCAACTTTTAAATGGGGTGGGGATTGTTGGTATTCTGCTACTGACAGGATTGGGACTATCGATTACGTTTGGGGTAATGCGGATTATTAACCTCGCGCATGGTGAATTTATCATGCTCGGTGCGTATACAACCTTCGTACTGCAAAGCAATTTTAAAATGGACTTGTAGATGACAATTCCAATTTATTTTTTGTTTACAGCCCTAGTCGGCGCACTGGTGGAAGTCACGATCGTCCGGCGACTATATGGACGCGCGATTGAAACTTTACTAGCTACTTGGGGACTAAGTATCGTCCTCCAAGGTGTGGTGAAGCTGATTTTCACTGCCCAACTCAAGTACGTCAGGGCACCGTCATACATTCGCGGCAACTGGACACCATTCACCATCGGCGGACAAGCGATCGAAATTTCCTATTACCGCTTGTTTATCATCTTTATGGCACTGCTGCTGTTGGGAATCACGGCTTACTTGCTCTACGGTACGACATTGGGTAGAGAAGTCCGCGCAGTGACTCAAAATCGCGAAATGGCAAGGTGTTTGGGTGTAAATACCAGTCTGGTAGATATGCTCACATTTGCTTATGGCTGCGGGCTAGCCGGAGTAGCCGGAACAGTTATTGCTTCGCTCAAGAGTGTCGCCCCAGGGATGGGACAAGATTACCTGGTAGATGCCTGGATGACTGTGGTGGCTGGCGGTGTGGACAAGTTAATCGGCGTGTTGGCGGGTGCGGTGTTGATTGGCGAATCAAATGCCGCGATCGCATATCTAATCAACGATCCTACCGCGAGAGTTATCGTTTTAGCTGCGGTAATCGTCCTAATTCGCTATCGCCCCGAAGGTCTATTTACAGTTCAGAAACGCGGTTAAAATCTCCACCCTCTACCCTCTAAATCCAATGGCACAAGCACTCGGTCAAGTTCAACAGTCAAGCTTTATTCCTAAGAAATGGCAGATTATCAATTTAGTAGCTTTACTGATATTTATAATTTTCCCATTTGTAGCTGGCACCTTTCAGACTAACTTGATGGCAAAATTGCTGTTGTATGGTGTTTTAGGTGTCTCACTCGATCTAGTCTGGGGATTCACTGGGATTTTGAGCTTTGCCCACGGGGTCTTTTTTACTTTGGGAGGATATGCGATGGCATATTATCTCAAGCTAAATCTATCTGCTACTGCCAATAATTATGGTGGCAATATCCCCGATTTTATGGTCTGGAATGGCTTAAAAGAGTTGCCTTGGTTTATTGCGCCTTTACAGTCTTTTCCAATTGCAGTTATCGCGACGATCGCGATTCCAGCAGGTTTTGCTTATGCGATCGGATGGTTTATTTTTCGGTCTAAAGTTAGCGGTGTATATATTACCGTAATTACGCTGGCGATCGCGTCAGCATTGACTACTTTCTTTGTCAGTCAGCAGGCTTATACAGGCGGTACAAATGGGATTACCGATGTCTCGAAGCTGATTTTGTTTGGGATAACCGTGCCGCCAATTGGCATCTATTATATTATTCTGACTTTTGCAACTTTGACGATCGCGGGTAGCTGGTGGCTGACAAAATCTAACTTTGGATTGATTCTGCGATCGATTAAAGAGAACGAGAAACGGATTTCATATTTGGGCTATGATGTTGCTAATTTTAAGATTTTTGTCTGGACGCTTTCTGCAGGGATTGCTGGTATCTGCGGTGGTTTGTTCGTACCGCTGAACAATTTTATTTCACCAGTATATCTAGGGGTGGCGTTTGGAACTCAGATCGTGATCTGGGTCGCTGTTGGCGGACGCGGTACGCTATTTGGGCCAGTTATTGCCGCGATTTTGCTCGGACAGCTCCAAAATTCAGTCGATCGCATTACCCAAGATTGGCAGTTGATTGTAGGGGTAATCCTGATGGGGGTGGTGCTATTTCTGCCAGACGGATTGATGAGCTTGTTACCAAAGAAGCTACTTGCGAGTGGTGCTAATAAATTAGAGAAAACTTAAAATCAAACGTATCATGAATTCGCAAGCGTCTGTTTTATCAGTCAAAGATCTCAAGGTAGTTTTCTCTGGTTTCAAAGCACTTAAAGGCGTCGATCTAGAGGTAGGTAACAATGAAATTGTGACGATTATCGGCCCGAATGGAGCTGGTAAAAGTACATTACTCGATGCGATCGTGGGGAAATCTCCGGTAGCTTCAGGACATGTTTATTATCAAGGTCAGGAGATTACCAATAAAAGCCCCCATGAGATTGCCCGGATGGGCATCGGTCGCAAATTTCAAAACCCTAATGTTTATAACGAGCTGTCAGTATTTGACAATATTTTACTGGCTCTCAAAGGTACTCACGGTGTGTTTTCATCCATCAAAGCTAAACTCACAACTGCTAAGAAAGATAAAATTATCAGCGTACTCGATCGCATTGGTTTGTTAGAACAAGGCTATGCTAAAGTTGCCTCTTTATCACACGGGCAAAAACAGTGGGTCGAGATCGGGATGGTACTCGCTCAAGATCCAGCCGTGGTTTTACTCGATGAACCAACGGCGGGGATGACTGCTGATGAAACCTATGCGACTGGCGAAATCATCAAGACAATTGCCACCAGCCACTCTGTAGTAGTCATCGAGCATGATATGGAATTTGTCAAACAAATCGCTCAACGACTCGTTGTCCTCCACCAAGGTGAAAAATTGACCGAAGGCTCCGTCGCGGAAGTCCAATCAAATCCCAAAGTAATTGAAGTATATTTAGGACGCGAACAAATCGATGCTGCTTGAAGTAAATGATGTGACTGTTTCTTACGGACAAACACCCGTTTTGTTTGGTGCTAATCTGGCTGTTAATCAAGGTGAGATTGCTTGTATCCTCGGACGCAATGGTGTGGGTAAAACCACGCTCTTACGCAGCATCATTGGCTTAAATAAGGTGATATCGGGCAATATTATCTTTGATATTCAAAATATCACGCGGTTGCCGATCTTCAAACGTGCCCGTGCGGGGATTGCCTATATTCCCCAAGGTCGAGAAATTATTCCCTATCTATCGGTGCTGGATAATCTCAAGCTGGGACTGTCGGCTGGCAAGCAAAAATCGAGTAAGATTCCCCATGAAATTTTCGAGTTTTTTCCGATGCTCAAGCAGCATCTGAATCGTCAAGGCGGTTTGCTCAGTGGCGGACAGCAGCAGCAATTAGCTATTGCCAGAGGATTAGTGAGCGATCCGAAGATTATGTTGCTAGACGAACCAACAGAGGGCATTCAGCCGTCGATCGTGCAAGAAATTGAGGAGACTTTGAAGCGGATCAATCGGGAGAAAGGTATTACTTTAATAGTCGTCGAGCATAAGGTTGATTTCGTGCGGCAGATCGCTGACAAGTTCTTCATTATGGAGAAGGGTGTCGTGGTAGTAGATGGCGCAACAGCCGAGCTGACTGACGATCTATTTCATAAGTATCTTGCTGTTTAGGGTTAGATAGTTACCTTACGGGGATGATATTGAAGTTGCTGCATAGTCCCTTTACCCCACCCCAACCCTCCCCTTATAAAGGGGAGGGAGCTAAAGCCCCCCTTTATAAGGGGGGTTGGGGGGGTAAACCAACCTCAAACGAAGTCTAGCGAATTAGGGGGACAGTTATGACTCGGACTTTAGTAGGCAAAGTTGTCTCACTGTGGCGGTATCCAGTCAAATCCATGTTGGGCGAACGATTAGATGCTGTAGAAGTAACACCCACAGGTTTGCTGGGCGATCGATCCTATGCCCTCTGGGATCGCCAAACTCAGAGGATTGCTAGTGCCAAAAATCCTAAAAAATGGGCGAAATTGCTAGAATTTCAAGCGACATTTATAGAATCGCCCCAAACTCAAGCAGCGATGCCGCCCGTGAGATTTGCACTACCGGATGGTAATGAGGCTAACAGCGATGATAGTCAGATCGATCGTATTCTGTCCCAATTTCTAGGGCGAGATGTAGATTTATTGACTGCGGTGCCAGAAACACCCAGTCTCGACCAATATTGGCCAGATCTCGAAGGCGCGGCAAACCGAGATACAGTTACGCAATTATTTATGCCCGCTGGCACTTTTTTTGATTCCTGTCCGATTCATGCGGTGACGACTGCAACCTTAGCGCGATTACAGCACCTGTATCCTGAAGGAAAATTTGAGCCAGCGCGGTTTCGTCCCAATATTCTCATCGAGCCAACAGCGGCTGAAAGCACCTTTATCGAAAATGACTGGGTGGGTAGGCAGATGAGCATTGGTGATAAAGTGTGCCTGAGCATCGATACCGCCTGTCCGCGCTGCGTAGTGACGACGGTTGCCCAGTCCGATTTACCGACTGACTTGAATATCTTACGGACGACGGCACAACATAATAACTCGATCGCAGGCATCCGCGCTTCTGTCTTGCGAGCTGGGAGCATCCAGTGTGGAGATCTAATTTGGTTAGAGTAAAAAGACTGGCAGTAGAATAGCTCGCTGGATGCGATGGTGAGAATCGCGATCTTTAGCTCGATCTCATTGGACATTTATCTGTGCGATCATCGCTCGATCGTTTATATAGCGATCGAGGAGTCCGATCTTGGGTATTCTAATGAGGATACCCGTGGGAATTGCTGCTGGGTAGCTGTGATGTAGATCGCTGGCTACATGCAAATATGTCAGCAAATCGATCGCCAATTTTAAGACTTTTAACTCAATTTGCCAACAGCAGTTTTGAGAAGCTTTTATTTGACAGATCGACTGTTATATTTGACGTAGATCGTTCACTAATGTAGAAATAATGAGTAAAAATTATATTTTAGTTACAGGTGGAGCCGGATTTATCGGTTCTAACTATGTCTCGCTAATCCTCAACTCTAGCGATGTCTCCGTTATTAATTTAGATAAATTGACTTACGCTGGGAACCTCGCGACGATCGAGCAGTTCGCCAATAGCGATCGACATATATTCGTCCAGGGTGATATCGGAGATCGTCAACTCATCGATAAATTACTTACTGAATATCAACCTCAAGCAATCGTCAACTTTGCCGCTGAAACTCATGTCGATCGATCGATCGATGGGCCAGCAAGTTTCATTGAGACTAATATTAATGGTACCTTTAATCTGTTAGAGTGCGCTCGTCAGTATTGGAAAGCACTCGCAGATACCGCACAGGCGAAATTTCGCTTTCTGCACATCTCTACTGACGAAGTATTTGGCTCCCTGACTGCTGATGAGCCAGCCTTTACCGAACTCACCCCCTACACGCCTAATAGCCCGTACTCTGCATCCAAAGCTAGTTCCGATCATCTCGTGCGATCGTACTTTCACACTTACGGACTCCCGACTCTCATCACCAATTGCTCCAATAATTATGGCCCCTATCAGTTTCCTGAAAAACTGATTCCGCTGACGATCCTCAATGCTTTAGCGGGTAAACCTTTGCCGATCTATGGTGACGGTCAAAATGTCCGCGACTGGCTCTATGTAGAGGATCACTGTCTGGCGATCGCCTTAGTCCTAAATAAAGGTACCATTGGTGAAACTTATAATGTCGGCGGCAATGCCGAACGTGATAATCTGTGGCTAGTCAAACAGCTCTGTGCGATTTTAGACGAACTCTTACCTACCTCGCCCAATTGTCCGCACGATCGACTGATTGAATTCGTCAAAGATCGCCCCGGACACGATCGCCGTTACGCGATCGATTTTACCAAGCTCCATCAGCAACTCGGTTGGGAACCCCAGCAAGATATCAGTTCTGGCTTGCGCCGTACCGTCCAATGGTACATCGATAACCAAGCTTGGTGTCAAACCGTCACTGCTAATAAATATCAGCAACAACGCTTGGGAGTAACAGCATGAAAGGAATTATTTTAGCTGGCGGCTCTGGTACGAGGTTATATCCCTTGACGCGGGTGATTTCCAAACAATTGATGCCGATCTATGACAAGCCGATGATTTATTATCCCTTGTCTACCCTGATGCTCGCGGGGATCCAGGAAATTTTGATTATTTCCACCCCCCATGATTTGCCCCTATTTGAAGAGTTATTGGGTGATGGCTCAAATCTCGGTTTGACGATTAGTTACGCGCCACAGCCCAAGCCAGAGGGCTTAGCGCAAGCTTTTATCATCGGCAAAGAATTCATCGGCAATGACTCGGTGGCGCTGATCTTGGGCGATAACATTTTTTATGGCGATAGCTTGAGCGTCAGCCTTCAGCAAGCCGCTAACTTGACGAAAGGGGCGATGGTGTTTGGCTACTATGTCAGCGATCCGGCGCGGTATGGCGTGGTGGAATTCGATTTTGAAGGTGCAGCAGTTTCGATCGAGGAAAAGCCACTCAAACCCCGATCGAATTACGCCGTCACTGGTTTGTATTTTTATGACAATCAAGTTGTCGATATCGCCCACAGTATCGCTCCCTCGGCTCGCGGCGAACTGGAAATCACCTGTGTCAACCAAAAATATCTAGATATGGGACAACTCAGAGTTGATAAACTCAGTCGCGGTACAGCTTGGCTGGATACGGGTACTCACCATAGTTTGCTGCAAGCTTCGGTGTTTGTCGAAACGATCGAACAACGCCAAGGTTTAAAGATTGCCTGTATCGAAGAAGTTGCCTTTCGGATGGGTTACATCGGTGCCCCAGAGTTAGTGACGATCGGCAATACGATGGCTAAAAATGATTACGGTCAATATCTGCTCAAATTAGCTACAGAAGGAATCTAGTCGATCGTGGAAATTTTTCAAACTGCTCTCCCAGAAGTCATCGTTTTTGCCCCGCCAGTATTTAGCGATAGTCGGGGCTATTTCTTGGAAACTTATCAACAGCAAAAGTATGCCGATATCGGTATTCCCCATCCCTTCGTCCAGGATAATCAATCCTACTCGACCAAACATGTGCTGCGGGGCTTGCATTTCCAACTCAAGCACCCCCAGGGCAAATTAGTCCGCGTCACCCAGGGGGAGGTCTTTGATGTCGCCGTCGATATCCGTCGCAATTCGCCCACTTTTGGCAAATGGCATGGGGAAATCTTATCGGCTGAGAATAAAAAGCAGATGTATATTCCCGAAAATTTTGCCCACGGGTTTTGCGTACTGAGCGATAGTGCCGAGTTTTTATACAAGTGTACGGATTTTTATGTACCTGGGGATGAGGCCGGTTTGATCTGGAACGATCCTCAGCTCGCGATCGATTGGCCGATCGACACACCGATCTTATCGGCCAAAGACGCGATTTTACCCAAGGTTGATGCCATTATGGATCTGTTACCATCTGGCAAATAACTGCCCCAAACTTGAGTCCCAAGCGGGTAGCTGCACGCCAAATTCAGCTAAGACCTGGCGATTATCCAAGACCGAGTAAGCCGGACGTTGGGCGGGGGTGGGATAATCGCTAGCGGGAATCGGGATGATGTCTTTGACCAGGAGCGGTCGATCGGGAAATTGCATGCGATACCGATCAACAATCTCACTGGCAAACCCGT
>NZ_JANLWO010000186.1:0-20845 GCF_031364565.1 Chamaesiphon sp. OTE_20_metabat_361 | reverse complement strand
TTCCAATTTAGCCTGATGTGGTGATGTATCGTGCGATTAGGTAGCAAACGCACATAAGCAAAACCTATTACACCTATCAGTTCTGCAAAACTGAGAAACGTTTACAAACGTTAACAATCGAGTTAGATTAGATTCATACATAAAAAACATTCCGTTCCACCAGGAACAAACAGCAATCATACAATGACCACAACCTTACAACGCACCCAGAGCGCCAACGTCTGGGAACGCTTCTGTAGCTGGATCGCCTCCACAGAAAATCGCATCTACATTGGCTGGTTCGGCGTACTCATGGTACCAACCCTCCTCTCCGCCACCATCTGCTTCATCATCGCCTTCATCGCCGCTCCCCCCGTAGACATCGACGGCATCCGCGAACCAGTCGCAGGCTCCTTAATGTTCGGCAACAACATCATCTCCGGTGCTGTTATTCCTTCCTCCAACGCAATCGGTCTTCACTTCTACCCCATCTGGGAAGCAGCATCCTTAGACGAATGGTTGTACAACGGCGGTCCTTACCAACTAGTAGTATTCCACTTCCTCATCGGCATCTTCTGCTACATGGGTCGTGAGTGGGAACTTTCCTACCGCCTCGGGATGCGTCCTTGGATCTGTGTTGCTTACTCAGCACCTGTTGCCGCAGCAACCGCAGTATTCTTGATTTACCCAATCGGTCAAGGTTCATTCTCAGACGGTATGCCTTTAGGTATCTCCGGAACCTTCAACTTCATGATCGTCTTCCAAGCAGAACACAACATCTTAATGCACCCCTTCCACATGCTCGGCGTAGCTGGTGTATTCGGTGGTTCATTATTCTCCGCAATGCACGGTTCGCTAGTAACCTCCAGCTTAGTTCGTGAAACAACCGAAGTTGAAAGCCAAAACTACGGTTACAAATTCGGACAAGAAGAAGAAACATACAACATCGTTGCAGCTCACGGCTACTTCGGTCGTTTAATCTTCCAATACGCTTCATTCAACAACAGCCGTTCCTTGCACTTCTTCCTAGCTGCATGGCCTGTAGTAGGCATCTGGTTCACATCTTTGGGTGTATCGACCATGGCCTTCAACCTCAACGGTTTCAACTTCAACCAGTCTGTTGTAGATGCACAAGGTCACGGAATCAATACCTGGGCCGACATCATCAACCGCGCTAACTTAGGGATGGAAGTAATGCACGAGCGTAACGCTCACAACTTCCCTCTGGACTTAGCTGCTGGTGAAGCTACTCCTGTTGCTTTGACTGCTCCTGCCATCAACGGTTAATATCTGTTCGATCTAAGAGTTTAAGAGATTAAAACCCCCTGACAGTAATGTCAGGGGGTTTTTGATTTGGGGTTATTTAGATGACTCTTAGTAGAATTGAACTCGATCGAGATTGCTAGTTTAAGATCTGAAGCCACCGCACTTAGACAAGGCTTGGCGGATATCAGTCGGCGCATCGTTTATCGATACAGATCTAGAAATCGGACATCCAAAAGTCATACTTTCGATCGAGCCATTCGATTTAAATTTGGCATCGAGTGGGAGCGAACCACGATCGAACACAACCACATAGCCACTACCGTCTTTACGAATCCGCTGATAGGTACCCAGCCAACCCTGAAAGCTTGTCAGTAACCCTCGCCCTTGGCTGGTGGGAGCAGAAGACTCGTACCGGAATGCTCGATCGAGAACGACTTCAGGAGCTGGCTGCGCGTTAGCCACCATCCCCAATGATGAAATCGATAGCAAAATCGTCGTTGTTGAGAGCGTAGCGATACGATGAGTAATTTTCATGGTTATAACCTTGTTATAAATTGAATGCTCGATTGTAATTTTGTTTAGATCTTAGCGTATGCACCAAAATCTATTGTTTGCTGACAATTGAGCAACATCAAAATTTATAATTCCGATCGCTGCATCCAGGTAATCGCCATTGCGAGTAACAACCCGATTGATATCCCCGCACTACAGATCGCCCACCAGCCCGTACTCGGAAAATTACCATTAAGTGTCTCGGAAGAATTGTGTTGCAGTGCCCAAACAGTATAGGGTTCGAGCCAGCGTAACTGGGTAGAAGGTAAACCCGATCCACTAAAAAAAGTTGCCAATGCCACTGCGGTGACAGCCGCAATTTTGTCAAATAGTACTCCCAATAACAAAGTTAGCGCCAGCACAAATAACAGCACCAGATAAACCATCCCCACGCCAACGAGAAAATTTAACAGCGAGATAGTTGCAGGTAGTCCGACGATCGCGGCATAAATATAGACAATAATAGCAGGCGCACCAATGACGATCGCGGCGATAAATACCGCATAAGCCGCAAACTTACCGAGGAGAAACCCCGCAGGTGATAACGGTTTGGCAAAAATCCACAGTAGAGTTTGGGTGAGCTTTTCTTCGACGATCGCGCCTTGAGTCAAAATAATTGTCCCAATGGACATCATATTACTACCCGACCACAAAAATAATGCTAAGACCGCTGCACCGCGATCGTTGGTAGCCGTAGGCACCGTCAGCGCGGGAGTCAGAGTCAGCGCCATCCAAATAATCGATTGATTTATCCAGCGGTGCGTCCCAAACCAGGCGGCTAACTCTTTGCGATAAATGGCGTTAAAACCGCGATGCCAACTACTCCCAACGCGCTGGAGTCCCAAATCTCGCTCATTCATGTTTGGTGCCTCCACTGACTAAATTGACAAAAATATCTTCGAGATTGTGTGCCGATCGCTCAAAGTGGGTAACGATGGTGTTATTATCCGCGATCGCCAATCGCAATAGTTCGGTTTCAGCGCGGCGAGCATCACTGACATAAATTAGCAGTTTCGTCGTGTGGCTATTTGTTAGATCCGGCACTCCAGTTTCTAGCTCGATTTTGTTAATCCAAGGCATAGATAATAAGCGATTTTTAATAGTCGCACCGTCGCCGCGAACTGTCATGTGAAATAAATTACTATCGCCCGATAAGAGTTCTTCAATTCGCCCTTGGGCAATTAATCTCCCGCGTTCAAGAATGACGACACGATCGCTCACCCGCTGCACATCATCGAGAATGTGAGTCGAATAAAATACCGTACTGCGATCGCGAAAACTCTCCAAAATCTTCAATACATCCCGCCGCCCCAAAGGATCGAGCGCCGAAGCTGGCTCATCGAGAATGATTAATTCTGGATCGTTAATCGCCGCTTGCGCGATCCCTAACCGCTGCTTTTCACCACCAGAAAAACCCTTAACAGGTCGATCGGCTTTGCCGCTTAAACCCACCAATTCGATTAGTTCCTCGATTCGCGCCGAAATTGCAGTTTTAGAGCCAGTAAAGAAGAAGGAAGCCACAAACTGAAGCGTTTCTTTGGCAGTTAAATGACCGTAAAAACTTGGTGATTGAGCTAAAAATCCCACCCGTTCGCGAATCGCTACGCTATCGTTAACGATATTTTTACCAAAAACTGTCCCAACGCCACTTGTCGGCTGTACCAGCCCCAGCAACAGCTTAATCGTGGTACTTTTGCCCGCTCCATTAGCGCCGAGAAAACCACAAATCGAACCTCTCGGTACTGCTAAATTGAGATTACTGACAACTTGCCGTTTGCCATAGGATTTAGTCAGGTTTTGGGTGGAAATAATTAGATCTGGTGGTGTCATTATGCTCGAGCGGTAATTTAGGTAGCGGTGGCTGTTTCGATTACTATTTAACTAAGTCCATACCAAGTAGATCTCCCATTGCCATAGCGAACCAATAGTCGATCGACAGTCAGTTGTTTGAGCCGTGCCTTAATCGTGCTACGACTTTCACCTGTAGCTTGCTCGATCGATTGAGTCGTCACTCTGCCATGTTCCTTAGCTAATTCGAGGATGCGTACCGATAGCAATGGCAAAGTCGAAGCCATGATTTTTTCGGTGTCGAGTTTAGTTTGCAGTCTATTCTTCTGACGTTGGAGCACCCGCAGAAAAAATACCAACCACGGTTCCCAATTAGGCGATCGATCTTGATGAAGAGTTCCTTGAGTTTGTCGTAGCGCCAGATAATAGCCTTCTTTGCTCTCTTCGATAATGCTTTCGAGCGAAGAATATGGCACATAGCTATAGCCAGCTTTCAACAGCAATAGTGTCGTCAAAATTCGCGACAAACGACCATTTCCATCCTGAAATGGATGGATCGCCAGAAAGGTAACGACAAAAATTCCGATCGCTAGCAGCGGATGAATTGTGGGTGAAATCAGGCGATCTGCCGTCCAGTTGACAATTTCAGACATCTGACGCGGCGTGTCAAAGGGTGAAGTGGTTTCAAACACGATCCCCAAACTATTTCCATCTACGTCGAAAGCTTGCACACTATTCTCAAACTTCTTGTACTCGCCCCGATGTCGTTCGTCTTTGGGACTATATTTCAGTAGCATCTTGTGGAATTGTTTGATGTAATTTTCCGAGAATGGGATCGACTCCCAGCTTGCAAAGATCGAATCCATCACTTCGGCATATCCCGCCACCTCTTGCTCGTCGCGGGAAGTAAAACTTTGCTTCCCGATGTTAGCTAACAGTTCTTGTACCTGTCGATCTGATAATCTAGCTCCTTCAATCCGCGTCGATGAGCCGACACTTTCGATCGTGGCAATCTTGCGGAGAGCTGCCAATCGATCTGGTGCCAGAGTATTGAGTGCCCGCCACTTTCCTTTGAATTCGTCAATTTCAGCGATGAGCAACAGTAGCTCTTGGGTGATGGAAATGTCAGTATCTGTCATCAGAGTGGCTACTATGTCCGATTAATGAACCGATTGTAGCCAATTATGTCCGATTATGTCCAATTAATCAACTTACAGATGCTTGACATAGGCGATGTTAGTGTAAACACGTTCAAAGCCGATCGATTCATATAGTTGTCTCGCACCATAAGCATTTTCCGAATCCACGCCAATTTTGGCAATCTCGATGTTGAGAGTCTTAAGCCGAGCCAAGGCATGATGTAGTATCGCTCTAGCCAATCCGCGTCGTTGAAAGTCAGGACTGGTAAATAATAATGCCACCCAACCTTCTTGTCTGCCAACAAAAGTATTGTGCGATCGATCGATAGCGCAGTAACAAATAGCTGCAAACTTATCATCGGCATCGACGGCTACTAAATCTAGTTCGGGTAAGTAGTCAGGAGCTTGCAAGCGATGTTTGTAGCTTTCGACAGTTAGCGGGTGGTAGAGCCAAGCATTACAAAAAGCCTGATTGTGAAGATCCACCCATGCTTGTGCTTCCCGTTCGCCATCGACAGCGCGAATGCTAAAACCTTCAGGCAATTGTGATGTAGGAATATTTCGCTGCAATGACTGAGATAAAAACCAGTATTGACGACCTTTGACAAAACCATGATGCTCTAATATGGCAATGCGATCTAGGCGGCTATTGCGACTCCAAGTTAATAATTTAGGCTGTCCCTGACGTTCTCTAGCTACTTCACTAATCCGCTGTTCTGCCCAAGCAATAATTTGCGATTCTAAGTCACCACCACGCGCGAGCGGATGGACAAAAAACCAGAGTGTACTATTAGCAAGATTGTCTGGAATAGGTTCATCGATCGATAATTCGCCAAAACCAATTAATTTTCCCTGAGCATCTTCCCACAGCCCTAAATCGCGCGCTCGATCGATTGCCGGATTGGTTATGGATAAACGCAATTGCTCGAACGAGACAAATGACTCTAATCGATCGACTTTTTCGCAAGCATCAATGAGATCGATAATTAATTGGAGATCGGATTCGCCTTGGTATTGGCGCATTACTACTTTCCGCCTAAAATCTTGGGCATAAACGATACTCTGAGAGGCAACCTCGATCGCATAACCATCAGGATCTCGAACGTAAGCAAAGGGTTCGGCTACACCATTTTCCTCACGCACACCATATTCTAAAATTGTGCCACCGCAAGCAACAACTTTTTTGGTGAGGGCTTCGACTTCCGCATCTTCAACAACAATCCCAAAGTGACTCATCCCACCTGTGCCAACTGTTGCACCTGTTAGTTCGCTCAATGCAAGTAGATCGTCTGCGCCAGGTATACCTAGAATAATTTGCTTCACAAACAGATTTTGGCCCTCACGCTGAATTTCTCCACTCGTATCGACAATGCGAACATACCCAAACACTTGTTGGTAGAAATGTTCCGATCGAACGATATCGGCAACATTAAGATTTAGATGTAGTAATCCCATTGATTTTTTTGACATTTGTTTTATCTTGATTAGTGAAATGAGATTTGCCAATAATCTCTACTGCTTGCTAAAATGCACTCGCCGTACTCGATCGCTACATCGATCGAACCCAATAACTATTCCTCGATCGTCGCGGATAAATTCAAATTTGTCTGCTTTGAAAAGCAAGAAGTCTTTTCTAATCGATCTGAGCTGGAATGGCTCGATACCCTTATGTTTAACCCGTATTTTGTTATCATCTAGATATAGTTGATAGCTAAATTCTAATTCATCAGCATAATAAGTGCCGACGTAATCTGTTAATAGATCGGGTGCTGTTTCTAACATCTTTTCAAGCGTGAATTCCTTCACCCCATTGCCAATATCGACTTTGACGATCGGGCGAGTGGGATCTTCATGGAAATCAAGATCGTAGTCAATCTCATTATCGACAGATTGAAAATGAGTAGCATCGATCAGAACGAGCTGAAAATACATCCATGCTAATTTAGCCATGAGTTTTTCATCTTTTAGCTCTAGTTCCCAAACACTGTTTGTTGTCGGATTATGGTAAAGACCAGTTCTAATTTCTAGCTCTGCTAGCGGTAGATCGATTGGGGTAACAGAACGCGGCATTAGTTTGGCGATCGCTTGTGGATATTCATTTTTTAAATAGATATCGGCAACTTCAAAGGCTAATTTATTTGGGTTGAATGTACCAAGATTAGCCAAACAGATAACCGAAAAATTGCGATCTGGAAAACGAATAAATTGGCTCTGATAACCCATCCACGAGCCGCCGTGCGAAATCGTCTCTAAGCCACCGCGATCGCTTATTTGCAGCCCAAAAGCTCCAGATATAGTTTCGCCATTATCAAGTTTGCCTGGAGTAGTTATTTCTTCGATTAAATCTTGCCCATAGCCGCCCAATATATTATGGTAAAAATTTCGATCCCAGAGTGAGAGATCTTCAACTGTTGTATAAAGTTGTCCATCACCACAACAATCTAACCAAGACAAGGCAGTCTGAAAACCTCTATCTTCTTTCGGTTCATAGGCATCTGCTCTATTCTTGACGATTGCTCTAAAATCATCATGAAAGTGAGTATTTTTCATTCCCAACGGAGTAAATATATGTTCCTCAGCGAATACGCGCAGAGATTTACCTGAAACACGTTTAATTATTTCTGCTAATAAAAGATAGCCAGTATTGGAGTATAGTTGCTCGGTTCCTGGCTGAAAGTTTAAGCTTTGTTGACGAGTGACTAATGAAATGATGTCTTCAGTTAAATAATTATTCTCACCGATCGATCCACTCATCTCCATCAAAGTCAGATAGTCTCGCAAACCACTGGTATGACAACTTAGGTGTCTTAAAGTAATTGGGTGAGTATATTGAGGAATTTCGGGAATATGTTTTTGCAGTTCATCGTCTAGAGTTAGGAGATTTTGTCTGGCAAGTAATACAATACACATTGCGGTGAATTGTTTGGAATTAGAGCCGATATCAAAGACAGAATTGGGGGTGATGGGGATGTCATATTCCAAATTTGCCATTCCGTAGCCGCGTTTGTAGATGATTTCACCATTTTGGATAACGGCGAGGGCGCAGCCTGGGGAGTTGGGTTTATCCCATTGGGTAAATAGTCGATCTACTTTATCTGTGATTGATGACATAGAGTTAAATCATTATGCTGATGTCGATATCTGCCATCGGATTAGCTACCCCGTCTAATAAGTGAGCCGATTGTAGCCAATTATGTCCAATTAGAATGGTGGGCATATTCCTAACCTTTTAGTGAAGTCGGGGATGTCCTAAGTACTTGTCTCTACTTGAGATTGGGACAGTTAGCAAATATCTGCTGAAGATTGGCTGGTGCCTGCTTCAGGGAAATCTTAGTAGTCGGACAGCCCATGCGATAGTTCTCAATCGATCCGTCCGGCTTAAAATTAATCATCACTGGAGCAGAACCGCGATCGAAGATACCCAGATATTTAGTTGCGTCTACTTTTTGCACCTTTTGATAATCCCCCAATCACTGCTTGAGACTCAACAGCACTGGGCTACTTTCGCCGTTGGCACGGGTATTGGTTTTGAAAGATTTATCGAGAGCGGCTTGAGCTGCGGCTTGAGCTGGAGCTTTTGGGGCTGGTTTGTTTTTCTCACTAATTTCCAAATTGGCGATTCTGCCTTTGGCATCGATAGCGAGTTTGATAACTACGGCATCGGGTTCGGCTCGCTCGAATAAGACGCGATATTTACTGCCGCCGATAGATTGAACTGATTTGTAACTACCATACCTAAAGCGTCCTAGCTTCATGGTGATATCTCGCTGCATTTGAAGCGCATTCACATCCGAGTTTTTATCTACCGCTTTGAGAAATGCTGGTGTGAACCAACTTGCGTCTAATTTTTCCGCGACGATTAACCGATTGAGTGCGGCGGCGGGGGAAATGACTTGCGGCGGAACTACTGTGACGCTCTGTGCTGGTTTGGGTTTGGCGATGGCTAGTGGTATCGGTATTAGCCAGATGGAGGTGGTAACTAGCAATAGATGGGCTAAATGAGTTTTCATTTTTCAATCGCTGCTGAATATCTCGATTCGCTAGTTAGGATACAAACCCGACTTCTCAAAGAAGTCGGGTTTGTAGCAATACGTTCTGTAGAATGCTACATTCAAGGTCATGTTATCCCGCACGGCTCAGCCAAAAATTAGCTGAGTTTGAAGTCACAAGCCAACAGGGTAGGTTGACCGAAGAGACTGGCAAACTGGCCACCATCGCCGAAGCCAACGTCGATACCATTAGTGTTGTAAAAAAGACTGCCGCTACCGCTGTTATAGACGATCTCCGCAGTACTAGTTGACGCTGAAGCATCATCAGTTACGATGGCAAAGTTACTAGCAAAATCTTGGTTAAAAAGGTTAAAGGTAGCCTTGTTCAGACCGATCGAATCTTCCCCAGTTGTAAAGTCATTAATTCTGTCGATACCCAAGGATGCTGCATCGAAAGGTGTCCCATCGCCAAAGACAAATCGGTCTTTTCCCATCCCCCCAGTGAGAATATCATCACCTGCGCCGCCATTGAGCAGATCGTTGCCAGTCGCACCGATGAGGGCATCTTTACCTTCATTACCAAAGAGTCGGTCGTTACCCGCCCCACCGCGAATGTAGTCATCACCAGCACCGCCCTTAATCTTGTCCTTCCCATCGGTACCAAACAAGACATCATCTCCTGCTGTCGGCTGATTTACCCTGTCGGGCGGAACTGGATTTACATCGGCAAGTGCTTCACCGATGAGATTAAGGACATTACCAGCTCCAATATTGTCACGTACTTCTTCGGCATTTTGGCGATCGGTCAACTGCACCAGGTTGGGATTATTTGCCTGCAATTTTTCCAGCACTACTTGCCAGTCTTTGCCTTGCCAGCTAAAGTCCGGCTGATTGAGTTCATCGGCAGAAATCTCAGCTAGAGTTAGATCCGCAGGTTTATCGGTTGCCGCACGAAGTTGAGCTATTAATGGATTACTAGTATCGGGCAAAAAAGCACTAAAATCGGCGAGAATTCCCGAGCTATGCTTGCGAGTGGCGTAGTCTACTTTGCCAGCTTCTGGTGCAACGGAGATCTCATAAGTACCGACTGTCACTTTACCAGGAATAAAGGTATCGCCGATGAGACTGCGATAGTCTCCGTCAGTAATATAGTGCCTGACTTGACTCGGATCGCCGCCATTTTCAATAAATTTATCAGCAGTCGCTCGCTCGATTCCTGGTGATACAAACGTTACCGCCGAACCGATTAGCGTGGGGAACGCGCTAGCTGTGAGTTGAGTTAATGCTCCCCCCCGACTCGCTCCGGTGACATCTGGCTTGAACCCTTGGGGGTTAGCCTGTTGGTTATTGGTAATACTGCCGATCCAGTCTTGAATGGCTTGCTGGCTGGCTGTAAACTCTTCGTTACCAACACTAATCGGATTTCCAGCCGCTCCTCCTGGTAGCACTAGTACTGGTGATGTACTGCCATCCTTGGAGCTAAGACCGATTGCTTGACCGCCATCAGCGTAGGGATCGAACACCCGATCGACTTGATAACCAAGGGTATCAAATACCTGCTCTGCCAAAGGTCTAGTTTGAGGATCTGAATATATACCAATTACTTTAGCTAACAGTTCGTATCGAACATCAAATTGTGAATCGGACATCGTTATCTCCTCATAAAATCGATTTAAATCGAACTAATTAAGCTGTCGAACAGGTTGCGTGTCGCTAGTTTGCAGCTAGCCATCCACAGGCAATGATTTTTCATTTCGCAACCCCGCTAGAAAATTCGCAAAAATACTAGTGCTGACAGAGGGCATTTACCTGCAAAGTGCTACACGATCGCACACTTAGTACATGTTAACCCAGTTGCCATAGATTTGAATATTAACCAAGGTCATACAAAATATGACGAAAGTCATACCGATCGAGTACACGATCGACTTAGGATCGATATTGACATCCATCGATCGATTGCTAATGATGAGCCTGCCACCAGTTTCGCCAAAAATGCGTATTTCGCTCCTTGTCATTGAGCTATTTTCTTTATTTGTCTGTATTTGGCTCGATCCTGGCAGCCCACATTTACAAAGATCCCCATGGAAAATCGAACTTATCGCTTTATTTGTCATAGCGATTATTCCCTATATTGCCATTTTGCCTGTCGATCGACCGCTATGGCAAAGACAAATTTATGTTTTATCCGCAATTCTAATCATCATTGGTTTTGAACATCTTTACGTCTTTACTTATCTTTTTTATACTACTATCCTGCTGAAAGGATGCTTTTTGTTGCCAAGACGAGAAAATATTACAATTGCCATATTCTTCCTAATTATTGGCACAGTTAGTTACGCTCTGCGTATGCCTCAAATTATCGATAATTTAACTCAAGGTGATATGAGATACTATCTCAACTGGTCGAGAATGGTGCCTAGTTTTCTTGCTTCTAATCTAGGTAGTTGTATGTATGTTTTACTCCTTGGTAGTGTGTGGACAGAAGAGCAAAAATCTCGCCAAAAAGCCGATCGACTCACCAAACAAGTAGAAACTCTCGCTGTCGATTTGGAGCGCAATCGGATCGCTCGCGATATTCACGATACTTTAGGACATTCGCTCACCTCTCTAGACGTGCAGATCGAACTGGCGCAAAGAGTTCAATCTACCGAGCCAATCCGCGCCCAACAAGCGATCGATCTCGCCAAAAAACTTAGCTCTCAAGCCATCGATAATGTCCGTCAAGCCTTGGGAACGATGAAGCGATCGAACTTTGACCTGACCGAAGCAATTGTCGCTCTAACGGAGCAAAATCATCCATTTCAGATAATTGTTGATGTCCACTTTCCACCATTATCGCTCCAATCTAGCTATCAACTTTATTGCATCATTCAAGAATCAATTACCAATATTCAAAAACATGCCCAAGCCGATCGGGTAACGATCGAAAGTAGGATTGTAGATCGCGGCACTATTCTGGAAATTTGCGATAATGGTAATGGATTCGATCTCGACCGACCCCACGCTGGGTTTGGTTTGAGAAATATGAAAGAACGCGTACAATGTTTAGGTGGAGAATTCAATCTCGATAGTAAAATCTGCACGGGCACGCAAATTAAGATATTCGTACCTACATCTAGCTAAAATTGTCGATTCATAACTATAATTTTCTAGCAGCATTTATATATACATCTCATGTAAACCGATGAAACTCGAAAAAATATCTCAACTCAAAGAAAAACTCCAAAAAGAGACAGGTCTCTCTAAAATTTGGTTGTATTATATGGATGAATTTGGCGATCGTCCAGAGTTTAGCGATCTCGGTGAGCCAGTTCGACAAGACTTTCTCTTGCAAGTCATTGCACAGGTCTGTCAACAAATCTTCGGCAAACCTACCAATATTGATGGTATCTTGACAATCTATCTTAAAGAATACCAATTTTATCATGCACCCTTCGTGGCAAATAACCATGTTGGCGGAGTAATTTTCTTTGAGGATATTAACACTGGTTTAATAGCCGTTACATCCGCTGCTAGTAAGTTAGCAAAATACTCGCGTTTTACAGGAGTAGCTAAGTCCGATCGCAACGATCGTAATTAATTTATGCTGTTTGTATCGATCGTAGATTAACCCATGATTCGCTTGCTATTAGTTGACGACTTAGTTATATTTAGGCAAGGATTAGCCGCTCTGATTAACCTCGAACCAGACATCGAAGTTGTCGGCGAAGCTAGTAATGGTGAAGAGGCAATCTTGATGTCAGAAACACTTCGTCCCGATGTGATTTTGATGGATGTAAGGATGCCAATTTGCAATGGTGTTGAAGCAACTAAAGTCATTCATCAGCGGTTTCCGTGGATTCGGATTATGGTGTTGACGACTTTTGATGAAGACGAATATATCTGTCAATCGCTCCAAAATGGTGCATTGGGATATATCCTTAAAAGTACTCCTTCTCAACAATTAGCTACGACTATTCGCAGCTTAGATCGCGGTTTTGGACAACTAGATCCGGCGATCGCCTTGAAGGTATTTGCTCGGATTCCAGAGTCTACTATTACACCATCATCTACATTAGCCATCCTCGAACAATTCAATCATAATGAGATCGAAATCCTCAAGCTAATTGGTAAGGGCAAAAACAACCGCGAAATCGCTCTCGATCTTCACCTGACAGAAGGGACAGTCAAGAATTATGTAACGAATATTTTTAACTATTTAAATCTCCGCGATCGACTGCAAGTTGCTCTCTGGGTTGCTCAAAATCTCGCCGATTCATATACTAATACTTAGCCTCGCTCCGTACAGTTGTAAATTAGGAAAAAATTTGATGTCAACTAACTTTCGACTGATTACGATTCCCATCAGCCATTACAGCGAGAAAGCGCGGTGGGCACTAGATTACTTAGAAATTCCCTATCGAGAACTGGCACACATGCCGCCATTTCATCGGAATGCTACTAAAAAATATGGCGGTACGAGCGTACCTGTTTTAGTGACAGATACGGGTGCGGCGACAGATTCGACCGATATTTTGCGATATTTGGACAGGCTCTATCCCGACAAGTTATATCCGATCGATCCCCAATTACAGTTACTCGGTATTGAGTTAGAAACACTATTTAATGGCACATTAGGCATCCATACTCGCCGCTGGGGATATTCATCTATTCTCACGCCCAAATTAATCTATCCGAAGTGGACTTGCGGCGTGCCATTTTGGGAAAAGTTACTGTTCCCCGTAATTTTCCCCAAGGTTGGCAAAATCATCCGATCGAGTTTTGATATTACTGAGACATCAGCCGCCGAATCCTATCGAGAAATTGAGATTGTCTTTAAGCGGGTTACTGAATTGCTCGCAGATGGACGTAAATATTTACTCGGCGATCGATTTTCGGCGATCGATATTACCTTTGCCGCACTTGCCGCACCAATCATTCAGCCACCAGAGCACCACATTAAGCCTACGGAGCTGGACTTATTACCGATTCAGATGCAAACAGACATGCGGAAGGCACAAGCCACGCCAGCAGGCAAATTTGGCTTGCAGTTGTACCAAGAACATCGATAGGCTCGGAAGCTACTCCCTTCCCAGTGAAGAATTAGACATCTAGTGTGGTGAGTGGATAGTGGATAGTGAATAGTGGATAGTGAATTGCAAATGTCTATTTCTTGGGTGGGAAGGGAGTATGTGAGTCCGAGCGCCAAATTTCTGGTTCCAAATCACAACTTAGTTGCTGACATTTGTTACAATTGAAACAAGAGTTCTGTAACCACCTCTGTATTAGCTCCAATTCTGATGACGAGTATGCTCGTCACTACTGAAAATACCGTCTCGAACGACGAATCACCGCCAAAACTACTGGGTTTGGCGGTGGTTCGTCGTTGTGCGCAATTATTTAATTCTCTCTAACTGTCGCATCACTGACTCATAGGCAGCACTATTATTTTGAGATTGGAATATTTTAGCAGCCGTTTCGAGGTCTTTAGTAGCTGCGGCGTTAGCTTGGAGTTGAACCTGCAACAGTCCGCGATTGCTGTAGGCGAGTGCGTAATTAGGCTGCAAGCGGATCGCTGTATTGTAGTCGGCAAGTGCCTGCTTGTAATTTTGAAGTAGAGCTTGGGTAATGCCCCGATTGAAGTATGTTTCGGCATTGTTTGGCTCTAGGGCAACTGCTCGATCGTAATCTAGTAATGCTTTGCGGTATTCGCGAGTTGAGTAAAACGCAATGCCCCGATTGAGATAGGCAGTACCATAATCGGCTTTCAGCCGAATGGCTGAGCTATAGTCAGCGATCGCTGCTTGGCGGTTGCCGCTAATAAAGTACACGATGCCGCGATTATTATAGGCTTCGACTAGCTGGGGATTGAGTTTGAGGGCGGTAGTATAATCGGCGATGGCTTTAGCACGATCGCCATTCTGGTTATGTCCCAAGGCACGATTGAAGTAGCTGTTGGCATCGTTGGGGTTGAGGCTAATAATCCGATTGTAGTCCCCGATTGCCCCAGGGGTATCGCCGAGAGAGTTTTTGGCGATCGCGCGGTTGAGGTAAGCACTAGTCTGACTGGGTTTGAGTTTAATTGCCCGATCGTAATCGGCAATCGCCCCACGATCGTCGCCGAGTAGTCCTCTGGCTTTACCGCGCCCGTAGTAGGCGTTAGCATAAGTCGGTTTGAGTCTAATGACCGTATTATAGTCCGCGATCGCGCCTTGCCGATCGCCGAGATCGAGTTTGGCTAAACCCCGATTGTAATAAGCATCGGCATTACTGGGGCTGAGCTGGATGGCTCGATCGTAGATCGAGATCGCCCCTCGCTTGTCACCATTTTGAGCGGCGACGATGCCTTTACCGACTAGTAATTGTGGATCGTTGGGTTTAATCTTGGTGGCGGCTTGTAAGTCGGCTAGCGCACCAGTCCGATCTCCGGTGCCCAACCGCGCAAAGCCGCGATTGGCAAAGGATTCAAAGAATCTGGGATTGAGAGCGATCGCCCGCGTATAATCCGCAATTGCCCCGGTATTATCGCCGTTTAAACCTTTAATGATGCCTCGGTTATTATAAGCATCGACAAAGTTGGGTTGCAATTGAATCGCGCGATCGAAATCGGCGATCGCACCGAGCCGATCTTGACTGCGGTAGCGACGCATCGCCCGGTTATAAAAGTCGCGGGCAGATTTGGGGGTTTTGGTAGCAGTAGGTGTTTTGGTAGTTTGGGGCACTACGCGGTTAGATTGACGATCGAGGGCGGCTACTCTCACTGGCGGTAAGATCGCGGCAATGACTAATGCTAAAGTTAGCAGCGGACTCGGGATCTGACGCTGGGGTGTCCACCATCTATTAGTTAATTGACGATCGGTTTTAACGTTCATGATTTTAGGGCAATTAATTAACTATCGCGCTCGCAACTACCCAATCCATCAAATTTGGACAGGTCGCTAATACTTAAAACAATTATTGATGTTCTTCATGATATCTTAACAAATCTGTTGAATGTTCGAGCTAATTACGCCAAATGTATTAATAAATAATCATAAATCTACATCTCACAACCAGCTACCCGTATAGCTTTTGTCTCTAACTTTATATATATGTAAATTAAATATTATATTTCAACCACTCGTCTGTTTTTATACTTTCAGTACATAAAAGATAGTTAAATTAGCTATTTGTTTCGAGCGCATACTAGCAGTCGATTTTCGATCGCCGCAATCTAACTACAACCGTACCACGATCCACTTGCCGCAGACTTCTGCTGCTAGTCCATGACTGAATGTAGATGTGCGTGTGCGGTTGGGGGCAGTAATCAGCGCGATCGTATCTTCGATCTGGCTGAAAGTGGGCATCTTGGCTAGTGCTTGCGTGAGAAATTGCCGGATGATGCGGCGTTGCAGCGATAGAGACAGCGATTGGAGGACGGTGCGATCGATTTTAGTGCCGCTGTCGTCTAATGCTTGCTGATACGAGTCGTTGGCTAGCGACTCTAGATATTCGACATCCGCCCGCAATAGTTCGGCGGTACGTGCCAAATGGCTTTCAACTTGGGGATTGAAATTAGCGGCTAGCTGGGGAATTATCTCCAGCCGCAGGCGATTTCTGGCATATTTGAGATCTTGATTGTAGGCATCTTCCCAGACTGGCAATTCGTACTCCTGACAAAATTCACCAGTCTGGGTACGACTGACTTCTAACAGCGGACGGACTAAATTAATCTCTGGTGTCAACTGACGGTGCCACGACATCGCACATAGCCCGTCAGCACCCGCACCGCGCACCAAATTGTAGAGCAAGGTTTCGGCTCTGTCGGTTTGGGTATGGGCGGTGACGATGTATGTACTCTCAGTCGTTTCGGCAATCCGGGTGAGGGCTTGATATCGCCACTCCCGTGCCGCAGCATCGGTTTCGGGTAAATTGGCAGTAGTTTCACAATGAAATGGTAACTGCCAGCGGGCACTCACTTGTGCTACGCGCTCGGCAATGCCAATATCCTGTGTCCAACCATGATCGCAATGCGCTACCGCCAACTGCCATTGCCAGCGGCTTTGTAAGTCCCGCAGCAATTGTCCCAGACACAGCGAATCCTGCCCCCCAGACACAGCTAGCAGGATCTTGGCACCAATTGGGAGCAACTGACGATCGATCGAACACTGGTGAAGTTGACTATGTAGAGGTGTCCAGGGCATCAGTAGAATAGCTAATTGCTACACTGTAAACTTAGTAGTAAGTTTGACAAAGTTGAGTTATTATACCAATGTCAATGTTGGTCGTCATCTTTTATTGTTGTAACAAGGTTCGTTGGCATAGCCTGCCGTAGGCAATCGCAATCGCAATCGATTTATTTACCTGGCTGGGATGGGATAATGCAACGCGGCACCGTCGATATATTTGAGATTGTTAAACCAATTTTAGCAAGAAACTTGGAAATCGATCCAGAGGCGATCGATCTAGAATTTAGATTTCACAACTTTATCGATCGACTCGCTGAGCGGCGACAGCAACAATCTGGTGCTAAAAATTTACTTTATTATCTCGAAGCTGCGAATATTTATTTCGATTTGGCTGAGGCTTTTGAGTTGAGTTTTTTAGTAGATTTTACAGATAGTACTTGCATTACTGTCGCCGATCTAGTCGTCTTAATTCGATCGAAGTTAGCTGAGTTACGGTGACGCTCTTAATTCCATTGGTAATGTTCGGGAATTAGATCGTCAGGCGCAAATAAATGGGGACTCATCGGTGCGGATGCGGTATCGTACCAAGACTCCAGTAAATCTTGAGTTTCCTGCATTTCCCCGATCGACAAGTCGCGGGGGATAATAATGCCGATACTGCGATCGGGAATAGCCACATAATAGCCATCGGGAAAATATTTATCCAGGTAAGGCGAGAGCAAGATTCGCGAGGAACCAAACCCATCATTGTGCATCATAATCGCCCAGACAACGCTGCCATCTTTCCGCAGCTTTTGGTGCGTCCATAGTTCCTGCGATGCTACCTTGAGATTGATTACTGCCCGTTGTTGCCAATCGATCCCTTCAGCTTCCCACACCTCTACCATTTCAGGTGTGACATTCTGATAGGCAACTTTCCCTTGAGGATGGCGATCGACAATTACCCAGCTCAGTGCATAATCCCGTAACGGTAACTCTTCATGCGGCGAATCCCAGAGCTTGGATTTGAGACAAGTTGAATGGATGATGAGGGGCATCAAGCGATCGATCGCATCAATGATAGTTCCGGACATAATGCAGATTTGGGGAATTTGGTTCGATGCACTTATATTACCCACCAGCTTCATATGAGTTCACATTCAGTCAGATTGTTTTGGAGAAAGATGGGAGGTAGGAGTTGGGAGTTGGGAGTTGGGAGGTGGGAGGTGGGAGATGGAGGATGGAAGGATCTCAATAGTGGCTAAATTACATGTCAACCCTTTCCCCCTTTCAATAACTGGTGTTGCTGGATTGGGGTATGACTTTGGATGTGTTCCAACAAACTGATTCCTCTTTCCTATTTCCTCCCAACTCCCAACTCCTCGAACTAAAACCAGCCGTTCGGCTCAAGCTTTGGAGCTTAGATCTAGTGTTAGTATTCTTAAAAAGTGGATCTTGATGTGCTGAAGATGAAAGATTATCTATTGCCGATTGCGCTGCTTGGTACCACCGCTCTAGTTAGCTATGCCTTGCCTAGCACAGCGCTATCACCGCCAGAAATTCAGCAGACTGCCAATCGCGCTACCGTTAGGATCGATCGCTGCGCTCAAGGCTCTGGGGCGATCGTGCAGAAAAATCGCAATACATATACAGTAATAACATTAGCGCAGAGCGTCAGGAATAGTGGGTGTGAAATAGTCACGCCAGACAATCGCCGCTATCAAGTTTCCCAAGTCAAGATATTCCCAAATAATATCGATCTGGCGGTAGTAAGCTTCACGACTAATAATAACTATTCAGTTGCCATGCTTGTCAATAATTCCGATCGCGTCGAAGCAGGCGAACGGATTTATGTCGGTGGATTTGGGCAAACTCCCGCCAGTTCCAAACCAGTATTTACCTTCGCTAAAGGCGATCTAGTCAGCAACAGCAGCAAACAACAAGGTAAAGGCTACTCCCTCATCTACAGCACGAATACACTGCCACAGCTCAATGGCAGCCCGATCTGGAACGATCGCGGCCAATTGCTGGCGATTGGGGGGCGCAGTATCCCGACTAATGCCCGCGTGCGGACTGACTATAATCTCGGCATTACTGTCAATACCTTCACCAAGTATGCCGCCACGGCTGGGATTGGGGGTTATGCCCCAGTGACGATCGCGCCATCACCCAAACCAGTAGACGATGCGATCGCGGTTGCAGTACTCAAGGAGAGTCAAGGTGACTATCGGGGGATGTTAGCCGAGCTGGATCGGGCGCTGTTTCTCGATTCTCAAAATGCGCGCCTCTACTACAGTCGGGGTGTTGCTAAATCGCTCCTGAGAAATCCAGACGCGCTGGGAGATTACGATCGCGCCAACGAACTCAATCCCAATGATGCTGCAACTCACAACAATCGCGGCGTCACTAAATTAGATCTAAATAACACTCCCGGCGCGATTGCCGACTTCAATCGTTCGATCTCCATCGATCCCAATCGGGCGAGTGCCTATTATCATCGGGGCAATGCCAAGGTTGCTCGCCAGCCCAAAGATGCCCTCAATGACTTCAACCGGGCGATCTCACTCGATCCGCAGCTAGCGCGAGCTTACTTCAGTCGCGGTACTCTCCAGGGGAAATTAGGCAATAAAAAAAGCGAACTAGCCGACTTCGAGCGGACAATCTCGATCGATCCCAACTATACAGCCGCTCACGAACGGCTCGGGGCGATTAAGTTCGATCTCGGCGACTTCAAGGGTGCGATCGTTAGTTTCAATCGCGCCATCGCCCTCAATCCCAAAAATCCCACAACCTATAACAGCCGCGCCACCGCTCGATCCAAAGTCGGCGACGAGAAAGGCGCACTCGAAGACTATAACAAAGCGATCGCGATCGATGCCAATAACGCTAGCGCATACGCCAGTCGCGGCTTAATCAAGTCCAAATTAGGTGATAAAAAAGGCGCGATCTTAGATCTCAAAAAAGCCGCCAATCGCTTTAAACGACAGCGCCAAACTGCCAGCTACCTAAAAACGATCGCCGATCTCAAACGTCTAGGCACATGACACTAGTGCTTAGTACAGATCCAGGGTACCCTCAGATCTACGCTGCCAACTCTCAACCCCCATCCCCTATCCCCCATCCCCTAAAACACTATTAACTTTGCTTTGAGGCAAGATGTGAGAAAATGTTTGTCGGCACGATCGGCAGACGCAATGAAGAAGAAAAACTTGGCAGTACTATTCGGTGGTAGATCCGTCGAACACGAAATCTCCGTAATCACCGCGCTCCAACTGATAAACGTCATCGACGTAACTCAGTATGAGATCGTCCCCGTCTATATAGCTCAAACCGGACGCTGGTATGTCGGCGACAACCTGCTCGACAAAAATTTCTACCGCCGCCTTCCCAACTCTGTCAAAGAGGCTCAAGAAGTCGCGTTGTTACCGATCGCCGGGAGTAAGGGACTCACCTGCCTTGCGCGTCAAAACGAAATTTTGCCGATCGATATTTACTTCCTCGCCTTCCACGGCACCTTTGGCGAGGATGGCTGCATTCAGGGAATGCTGGAGATGGCGGATGCTACTTATACGGGTTGTGGCGTTCTCCCGGCTGCCCTGGGGATGAATAAATATCAGTGTAAACTGATGCTCAAAGCGGCTGGTATTCCCGTCTTACCTGCGGCAATAGTCGATCGCCGGGATGCCCAAAAAAGTCTCGCCACTGTGCGCGAACAGATTTTTGCGACGCCTGGATTGGAGCAGTTACCGTTATTTGTCAAACCCTGTAACTTAGGTTCGAGTATTGGAATTGGGGTAGCTAAAGACGAGCGGACATTAAATGCTTGCTTGGTAAATACCTTTAGATACGATAGTCACGCGATCGTCGAACCTTGTATTAAAGATATTCTCGAAATCAATGTTTCTGTGATGGAAGATGATGACGAGATCGTCGCATCTGTCATCGAAATGCCCGTCTCACTCAGCGGTGTCCTCACCTTTGAAGAGAAATATCTCCGCGATGA
>NZ_JANLWO010000167.1:0-7585 GCF_031364565.1 Chamaesiphon sp. OTE_20_metabat_361 | reverse complement strand
AGCTGAAGTATTAAAAATCCGATCGATACTAACAGCTTCTCGGAAAAAAGGGTAGCTAGTTTGGTATTCTGGGATCTATGTCTCTCGAACTAGAGCCAGTTTTATCCTGCTAGCCGATCGGTAATCCTATATTAAATAACTGTAAAATTAGTTAACAATGACAGATATAAATCAAGAACCCCTATTGTTACGTGCGGCCAAAGGTGCGACACTCGATCGTCCGCCAGTGTGGATGATGCGCCAAGCGGGACGTTATATGAAAGTTTATCGTGACTTACGGGACAAATATCCTTCCTTCCGCGATCGATCTGAAAAAGCCGAACTGGCGATCGAAATCTCCCTCCAACCTTGGCGCGCGTTCGAGCCGGATGGTGTCATCATGTTTTCCGACATCCTCACGCCCCTACCAGGCTTGGGGATTCCCTTCGACATCATCGAGAGCAAAGGGCCGATTATCGAGCCAGCAATTCGCTCTCAGGCGCAAATCGACGCCCTCCATCCCCTCAATCCAGAAGAGTCGCTGCCCTTTATTAAAGAGATTTTGGGCACCTTACGCCGTGAAGTCGGTAATAAATCTACCGTCCTCGGCTTCGTCGGCGCACCCTGGACACTAGCAGCATACGCGATCGAAGGCAAAAGCTCCAAAGACTACGCCAACATCAAAGGGATGGCCTTCCGCGAACCCCAGATGCTCCATAGTCTACTGGCAAAAATCGCCGATGCGATCGCCGTTTACGTCCGCTATCAGATCGATTGCGGTGCCCAAGTCGTCCAAATGTTCGACTCTTGGGCGGGACAACTCAGCCCCCAAGACTACGAAACCTTTGCCCTCCCTTATCAGCAACGGGTAGTCCGCCAAGTTAAGGAAACGCACCCCGACACGCCCCTAATCCTCTACATCAGCGGTAGCTCCGGCGTATTGGAACTGATGGGCAAATCTGGTGTCGATATCATCAGCCTCGATTGGACGGTAGACATGGCTGTCGGACGCCAGCGGATTGGAACGCATTTAGGTGTACAGGGCAATATGGATCCCTGTGCATTATATGGTTCTAAGGATTTCATTCGCGATCGAATTGTCGATACGGTTCGCAAGGCGGGTAAAACCGGACATATCATGAATCTTGGGCATGGTGTCTTACCCACGGTACCCGAAGAAAACGTCGCCCACTTCTTTGAAACTGCCAAGAATGTCGATAAATTACTCTAACCTTTTAGGGTAGGATCGAGATTGAATATCCTCTCTAACTTTCATCAGTTAGGGAGGATTTTGATTTAGAGGAGTTAAACTAATGCGCTATGCAACGATCGTTGAAAAAACACCGAGTAACTATTCTGCTTATGTGCCAGATTTACCTGGTTGTATTGCTACAGGTACGAGCATAGAAGAAGTACTCAGTCAAATTCAATCTGCAATTTCATTTCATTTAGAGGGTTTGCAGTTAGAGGGTTTACCTATTCCTGAGCCGACTACTGTTTGCGAGTATGTTGAAGCTGCTTGAATTGTCGCTCAACTTACGGAAACTGGAATGACTCAATTGAAGATATCTTCAATTGACTTCCAAAATTTCATGAACGATCGATCCAATTTTCATTCTATCTGGCATAGCCCCCGCTATATCTTCTTCCTCTTTCCACTTGCCCTGCTGACTAGCTGCGATCGAGCCGTTACTCAAACAACTAGTCCCACATTTCAAGAGTCTATTGTAGCTCCTGGTATCACCATCCGGACTAATGTGGCACAGAAAACTTACGTTATCGAAGCAGATCTGAGCAAAACAACACTTCGCAGTATTAGTGGTGCGCCGACTCCAGCCGGAAAAGTCGGACAAATGAAATTTGAGGAATTTTGGGCGCAAAATAACAATAACGGTGCGCTGAAAGTATTGATTAACGGTACCTTTTTTCAGACATATAACAAACCTACTGGCATCGCCTTCGGCTTAAAACAAGACAAGCAACTCATCACCTACGGCTATGGATTGAATGAATTTCCCAACCAAACCGTGACTGTCGCTTGGTCTGATGGTAAGATTTCGATCGAACCTTACAGTCTCAGCACCTTCAATGGCACAACACCCAACGTCGTCGGCGCACTAGCTCCCACTGCTGGCAAAAATGCTAGTAGGGCACTCCCTCGCACCTTTATCGGCGTCAAAAACCAGCTCTCAGACAAAACCTACAGCACGGTATTATTATTCATCAGTCCTGCTGCGAGCCAAAGCGAAGCCGAGCAAACCTTACAGAAATTTGGTGCCGAGCGTGTCGCCATGCTCGATGGCGGACAGAGTACGGGTTTAATCATCGGTGGTAAATCAATGCTGCAACCGAAAACTCGAATTCCCCAAACGATCGGGATTTTTATAAAATAGCGATCGCAGGCAGTAGTAGTTTATGCTGAAGCGTGGGAAACCCGCCACGATCCGATCGATAAATTTATGCGAAAACTCCTGTTTCTCCTGCCTGGAACCACCAAAAAATTTCACTGTGGGGGCTTGTTTGCCGAACTCAAAACGATCGAATTAGTCAAACAAATCTGCCCCGTTGAAATCGTCACCTATCGTCAACGAGAGCCAGAGCTGGCATATTTAGACGACATTTTAGCCAGCAAACCTCAAGATACGATCTTCGTCGTGAGTTGGGGCTTTGATGTCCCCAAACTAGTCGCTCGCTTGCGGGGCTATCCGACGATTTATCACGCTCACAGTGCTGAATATGGCTTTAGACTACCGCCCCAGATTCCGATTGTTTGCGTCAGTCGGAATACGCTCGGATACTGGGGACAGAGATCGCCGCACGCGCTGTTATACTATTTGCCCAACCAAATTTCCGATGAATTTGTCAATCGACAATCGGACAGATCGATCGATGTTTTGGTACACTCGCGCAAGTCTTCTAAATATTTATTAAAACAATTAATTCCGGCACTTCAACCTCATTGTAAAGTTAAAATTATCGAAGGATTTGTCGATAGTTTAGCCGAATTATTCAACCAGTCGCGCGTGTATTTATACGACTCCGCCGAGTATTGGGCAACTCAAGGCGTGACTGAAGGATTTGGATTGCAGCCGCTAGAAGCGATCGCGTGTGGTTGTCAGGTATTTTCGAGTGTCAATCATGGGTTGTCAGATTATTTAGATCCGGGATTTAATTGCCACAAAATTGCGGGTTTTAGTACTGCTTATGATGTAGAAAGAATTTTAGCAGTAGTTAAATCGGCTGCGCCAGTTAATAATTTAGAATCCCTCTTAGCTGAATATCGCACGGCAAATATCATGTCACGGCTCCAGGTAATTTTGAGTGAGATCGACAGGTTCTTCGATCGCGTCAATCTGGACAATTCCGATCTTACCGATATTAGCGATCGACAGATTTTGCAGTTAAGACTATCAAAAGCGATTAAAAGTATTCAGAAAAAACTCAAACGTTAAAAATAGCACCAAAAACTTATTCCCGCGTGTAGCTTTTGACAAACTCGATCGGGATTGCCCAGCTATAATCATTAATCTGTTGCTGGAGCGCCTCGCTGGCAATCGTGCCATTTTCGAGCATTTCGGGCGTATTCCAGAGGGGATGGGCATGGACGCCATTAATCCCGATCAGTTCGCCAGATCGATCGATCGATGGCCCCCCGCTCATCCCTTTGCGAATGCTGCCATCGAAACCGATGCTATAGCCCCCAGCAATGGCGATCGGTAAAATTTGGACGATCTGAGCGTTAATAATATGTAGCCCCAAATTGACCTTTGTCGCCCCACTCTGGCGATCTTCTACCGGATCGCCATTCTCACTCGGGAATCCTGCCGACCAGATGCGATCGCCGATTCTGGGACTAGCTGTGGCTAATTTGGCAGTGGTATAAGTGCGATCGTGACTTTGAAAACGGAGGATACTCAGATCGCGATTTTGACCTGATGGCGGCGTAACTAGAGCGGCGGCATACACTTGTCCGTCATGGGTTTGCAGTTGAAAGGGGGCATTAGTAGCTTGGATGACATGAGCATTGGTAATGGCGGTATACACCTGCTGCTGTCGCGCCAGCAACACCCCCGAACCAATATGTTCGCCATGTGCTAAAACTTTAATCGAGATGGCGCGCAAATGTTGCTGCAATCGGCGATCTTGGTTCACGCCTAGATCTGACACCACAAAAGATTGTGTCAAAATAGTGGGGAGCATGAGGGTGAGAATCGTGACATACAGCATGGGTACCACTCTAGCAATCCAGTAGTGCCAGGGAGGATCTCCCAATCGTTCGTGTAGCGGCGGCGATGCAGAATCGGGTGGCATAAGCTTGGGCATTATAAATACGATCGGAGTGAAAACCGTAAGCTTGTATAGGTAGAGTCGAGAGAGGCTATTAAGCCTCGTCCCTCTCTGTTAGATCCGTACGTGAAAGTTTCCCCTCATACGGCTCCCGATATTCTTTAACTTATGTTATTGCTCATGTGGAGATAATCATGACAAGATTCATGAATTGCTTTTAGATTCTTGTCTTTGAAGTTATCGTGATTTCCATCTGCATGGTGCAGATGTATTTTCTCTTCTCCTACGAACTTAAGTCCGCAGGATGCACATGAATGGTGTTGCCGTTTTAGGGCTTTAGAGGTTGCTCCGTCGTAGAGCTTGCTGTTACGTTCGCTCCAGTAGATTATGTCTCCGTCGTAAGGTGATTTGCTTCCTTTGACGTTGACATGTCTGTTTTCGGAGTAAGGAACTGATGGAAATGCCTTATCCAGTAATATTTTACTGGTATAGCGGTTCTGTCTCTTTTCCTTGTTAAATACCGTGTATGCCCGCTTTTCGATGAAGTATAGGGAGTTTCTCGACCCGTCCATCTTGCAGTATTTGTGATATTGTCTCCAGCCTCTAACCACTGGGGCTAAATTCATAGCCTTGATTGTGGCTCCATAATTCGAGTTTTTGACGATTGTTTTTACCTTCTTACGGAGTGCTTTGAAGTTTTCCACTGAAGGAACGCTTCTAAACTTGCCGTTTTTCTGGACTTTGAAGTGCCAGCCGAGGAAGTCAAAACCATCTGTCGTAGCCGTTACTTTGGTTTTACGCTCACTGACTTTCATCCCTCGTTTCGCTAGGAATTCACTAATTCGGTTAAGTATTGCCTCTGCATCATCTTTGGGTTGGAGGATTATTACCATGTCATCCGCGGATCGGATGGATGGTTCTATCCAGCTTCCATTGGTACTTTTGTATCTATGAAGGCTTTCAATTCCATTGAGCGCAATGTTGGCAAGCAGTGGACTGACCACCCCACCTTGCGGTGTTCCTTGGTCGGGAAATCCTACGTTTGTGCCAGCTTTTAGACAACGGAAGATACCGAGTTTGAGTCTTGCTGGAGCGATTAGATTATCCATGATTGCAGAGTGATTAATCCGGTCGAAACATGCCTCGATATCTAATTCGATTACTCGTTTATCGATACCCTTGCATCGAGAACATAGGTTGTTGAACAGTGTTTTCTGCGCGTCGTGCGCCGAACGTCCTGGTCGAAACCCGTAGCTCCGTGCATGAAAAGTTGCTTCGTGTGCAGGTTCGAGAGCATATTTTGCGAGGCATTGCCAAGCTCGGTCTGCGATTGTGGGCACCTTAAGCATCCGAATGGTTCCGTCTTTTTTAGGGATAGGAATTTCTCTTAGCCCTTCATGCTTCCAATTGTTCTGGTGTTGTGTTAGCTCTTTAGCTAGTGCAAATCTTTGCTCAACTGTGAGGGATTTTTTGCCATCAACACCAGCCGTCTTTTTACCAGCATTTAGCTGCGTTACTTGCCGAATAGCTAGTAGTTTAGCTGCTTGAGATTTTAAAATCAGTTTTTGTAAAGACCTTGCTTTCCGCTTGTCTCCAACTCGAACTGCTTTGTACACGCGCTTCTGTAGGCGAAAGAGTGTCTTCTGGAATTGCTTCCAGGGTAGACTCTTCCAAGATTCACTAGTCGTTAAACTGTGTCTAATCATGCTCTGCATCCGTTTGTGTATTCTGAATACCTTTCGGCAATTACGCCGAATCCTACCCGTGTCTGAGGAATTAATCCCCTCGTCTGGTCTACCGTAAGTGCGACCACTTACAGACCTCAAACACGTTTTTGTTCGTTCCATTCCATTAATTGATAGTCTTTTTAGATATAGCCAGTTCAACCGCTAGATTCCCATACTCATGCCAATACCTACAAACGAGTGTGGCGGGAAACTTGACTCTAGCGAGGTCAGACTATGGATTGCGTCTGCCCATGAATAGGTTGCTTTCTTAGGCTCTGTTTTATCATGAAGACTCCCTGTTAACGCCAGTGTCATCTGCAATTGATGTCTGATTGCGTCCTGTTCCCGGCTTCACTCTCACGAATTCCGAGTCGTGTCGGTGCGGGCAGATAAGGATTCACTCCTGAGTTTGGAGGAAGGGGCTTGCACCCTCATTAATAGAATAGTTCAAGCTTTTCCTTTGCTACATGTCTGGTAGCTAGCTTGGAAGTATTATGTACGGACTGAGTACCGTGATTTATACTTCAACGAATCGCACTATGTATTTCATTGACGATGACTGCTGAAAGATTCTCATTTGCGTAAAATCTAATCATTCTAGCCATCCTCTCGATCGAGATCGGCAACGATCGTCTCGATTTCGTCTCGATGGGTTTGATAGTAAGCCTGAGCTGCAAGGAAATCAAAGCGAGTTAAGCCTGGAAAATCTAGAGATAGTTCGGTTTCATCAGCACCCTGATTTTTGAGAGAAATTATAGTCCATACTGCAATCCTTGTATCCCTAATGCAGGCACAGCCACCAGCAACGCCAGGTGTTTTTTTAACCATTTTGGTAATGAGTGCCTCTTGAAATAAGGCATAGTCCTCCGTAGGCAAAGCTACGATCGCATCAGCCAAAGATTCTACTAACTTTGCATTCATATTTCTTTCCCCGATTTCTGCTTCCAAATATGAACCAAACTCACTACCACCGCCGCCAATCCTGGCCACTTGTAACGTCGAGTAGCATTGTAAATTAGACCTCCATTATTACAAATAAAGCGTAGTCCTGTAGAACGGGTATCGCCTTGAGCGATCGTATTAGTGGAAATCAAACCCATTGTGCCACCTGCGCGCAATAAATCGAACGATCGCCGAAAGAAGAACGCCACTAAATCGGAGTTACCGTGCGACTCAGCATAGGTGTCCTTCAGCCAATCGGGATAGCCTTCCGCATTTCCACTAGTCGTCGTATTTTTGCCAGCAAACGGGGGATTGCCGACGATCGCATCAAACCCGCCATTTTCCCTGTCAAACACCTCTGGAAACTCAATTTCCCAATTAAACGGCATTACCCGTTCACGCAACCGCGCCGAAACCGCCATCATTCGCTCCGGCTGCAACTGCACCATCCCCGCATAATCCCGCCGTAGATCCTCCCGATCCTGCTTATTTTTACCCACCCCATCAAAGAACGCCGCGATTCTCCTAGGGGAGCAACTAAGCCGACTAAAACGTCGTCTAAGGGATGAAAGAAACTGCTCTGGGACACGGGCAAGGGATTATGCTAGAAGTGTGTTCTAACAGTTAAGACCGAAGCCTCACTGGTGCGA
>NZ_JANLWO010000163.1:0-10182 GCF_031364565.1 Chamaesiphon sp. OTE_20_metabat_361 | reverse complement strand
GTTACGCTCCCAAATTTAGCGGGATGGCTACTCGGATTGGGATTATTAATTGGTTATGCGGTAGTTGCGCTATCGATCGGATTTAGATCCAAGTTTTTAACATTCACCCCTGAACCTGCTAATTTACAGTCGGGATTATGGCGACAGATCCGATCGTGGATCGGTTTATTCTTGATGCCTGCATTGGTAGAAGAATGTCTATTTAGACTATTATTAATTCCCCACCCGATCGAGACAGATTCATGGTTACATGTCTCTGGAGCATCGCTAATATCCTTAATATTATTTATCGGCTATCACCCATTAAATGCCCGCACATTTTACAGCTTGGGCAATCCCACCTTTATGGACTGGAGATTCCTAACTTTGACAGGGTTGTTAGGTGGAGTTTGTACGATTTCTTATCTAGCTACTGGTGCGATTTGGGTAGCGGTAATGATTCATTGGGTAGTTGTCGGCGTGTGGCTCAAGTGTCTCGGCGGATCGCAAAGGCTGACGAAATCGAACGTCCCACGTTTGATGGCGCATTTGCAGTAAGATGCAGGTTGTCTAATTGGATCGTCAACCAAGGATGACCTAAATTGACTTCAGAAAAAGGACTTTCAGCAGGAATACTCAGTTGAAATGGCGTCCATTGGAGTCCGGTTTCTACATCACCTCGAAATGCTAAAATATCTCGTTCTAAATTACCAAAGACATCACCACCAATTTTGAGTTTGCCCCAGAATGAAAGTGGTAGTGCTGTCGTGGATCGATCGACTCGACATAGCAACTTATTAGCTTGTGAAACCGTAATATTGCGATCGTTCCATCCAAAATCCGCCAACTCTTTGGGCAATCCCCAGATATTTCTCCCACCCGCTACAGATACGGGATTATCGACATAAATATGCGAAATCCATGCGCCGATTGTGTCTTGGTAACGCACCACCGCCGGAGCCACAATTAATTCGTGATACTGAAGTGTCGAATTAGTCTCATAGACTGACAGATATAAGCTACCCACCGTTTTGCCTGGAAGTACGGGGACGATCTCGAAATCGATCGGTACGAAGCGTCTGGCTGTAGCCAGATCGATCGCGTGGAGTGATTGGAGTGCGGTGCCATAAAGCTGCCACGGAGGTGCGGGATAGAACATGATTGGGCGATCGCCAAAGGGTCTCTATCTTTGAGTATGACACGGAAATTCGTGGGCAAAAAGGTCGCCCGATCGTGTTGATTTTAGTATCGCGGTTGGGTTAAATTTAGCCGATCGATGTCAGAATGGTTCAGATACAGCCTTATACGTCCCTTCGTCAAGTGATAAACATGTTGAATAGCCTGCACGCAGCCTTTGCTAATAACCGCGTCCTTAAAGTCATCAGTGGGTTAAATAACTTCGATCGAGATCGGGTAGCGATGGTAGTCAGAGCCGCAGATCTAGGCGGGGCAACCTTGCTCGATATTGCTGCCGATCCCGAATTAGTCAAGATGGCACGTCAGCTCACCAATCTTCCCATCTGCGTTTCTGCTGTCGAACCCGAATTATTTGTAGCTGCTGTCGCCGCAGGTGCTGACTTAATCGAAATCGGTAACTTTGATAGTTTCTACGCCCAAGGCATCCGATTTGAAGCAGATGAAGTTTTAGCCATCACTCAAGCTACTCGCGCCTTGCTGCCCAATATTACCCTCTCTGTGACCGTTCCCCACATCTTGAGCTTGGACAAACAAGTCGAGCTAGCCCAAGCTCTAGTCGCTGCGGGTGCAGATATCATCCAAACCGAAGGCGGTACCAGCAGCACTCCTACCCACCCAGGTACCCTCGGCTTAATCGAAAAAGCAGCACCTACCCTAGCGGCTGCTTATGAAATCTCCCGCGCTGTCGATGTCCCCGTACTTTGTGCGTCTGGTTTATCCAGCGTCACCGCACCACTCGCCATCTCCGCTGGTGCCGCTGGCATCGGTGTCGGTTCGGCAATCAACAAGCTCAATGATGAAATCGCCATGATTGCCGTAGTTCGCAGCTTGGCAGAAGCACTGGCGGCTACTCCTGCTGTTGTAAGAGGGTAGAGAAGACGAGGGGACGGGGGACGGGGGGACGGGGAGCCGGGGAGACTCAGAATGTTGTGGTGGGTTATCCTTCTCCTTTGGAGGATCTGAGCCGACATAAGTAGGTGTATTGGGTTTCATTCTTCAACCCAACCTACAGATCTTTCCCCTTTCCCCTAAAGCCCAAAACCTAAAGCCTAAAGCCTAACCCCAGATCCGGTAAACCCTACTGACCTCGATCGCCAAATACCCGCTAAAATACTTAATAGCCTCCTAGTGATAATGGAACACTGCTGTGCTTGCTCAACTAATTGCTGACTTCCGCATTATTTTCGATCGCGATCCTGCTGCTCGTAACTGGGTAGAGGTTCTCTTCTGCTATCCTGGGCTACAAGCTTTGTCCCTACACCGTTTCGCCCATTGGTTGTATCTCATGGGCGTGCCGTTTATTCCGCGCTTTATTTCGCATTTGGCGAGATTTTTTACGGGCATTGAGATTCACCCCGGCGCGACAATTGGCAAGGGGGTATTTATCGATCATGGGATGGGAGTCGTCATCGGTGAGACTGCAATTATTGGCGATTACGCACTGATTTATCAAGGCGTGACGCTCGGCGGTACTGGCAAAGAAAGTGGCAAACGGCACCCTACCCTCGGCGAAAATGTCGTTGTCGGTGCGGGAGCAAAAGTCTTAGGCAATCTCCAGATCGGTAGCAACGTCCGCATTGGAGCGGGTTCTGTCGTCCTGCGAGACGTACCTTCAGATTGTACGGTAGTCGGCATTCCCGGACGGATTTTGTATCGAGCAGGCGAACGCGTCGGGCCATTGGAGCATGGTAGCCTACCAGATACTGAAGCTCAAGTCATCCGCGCATTAGTCGATCGGATCGAAAGTCTGGAGCAGCAAGTTCAGAAAATGCAAGTCGAACAAACTTGCAATGCGATCGTCCAAGGCATCGAAACTCCCTCAGCAGAAGGAATCGAGCTACCACAAAGTTGCCAATTGGAAGATAAAGTCATCCGTCAATTTTTGGATGGGGCAGGAATTTAGATATCTGATAAATATCTAATCGCAAGCGATATCCCCGACTTCTCAAAAGAAGTCGGGGATATTTTGTTTACTAGTTTGGAGGTGCTTATAAATCGATCTGACTAGTCATTAATGGCGCTGAGGAGAATTTCTTTGAGTGTCAGATCTTCCATATCATCCATCGTGATTGTATCGACAATATCAAACTTTGCCCCCGCACGTCCGAGATCGTCGTCGAGGATTTTTAAAAACTTAGTTGCCGTTTCATCCGTACCAACTTGAATAAAAGAAATTGCTAATTCCTCATCGCGATCGAGTTTTTGAGTTGCATCTAGAATTACTTGCATTACCGCCTTGCGATCGTCAGGTTCGCCATCGGTAACTACTAAGATTAGCTCGCCATTAGCTGGAGTTTTACCAGCATTTTTGCGCTGAAAATAGTTACTCACAGCATCCTGTAAAACTGCTGCTAAGTCGGTTCTACCCGCAGGATCGTTTTCTTGAAAAATCGTGCTAACTTTAGCCGCAGTCACATTATCATAGCGTTTGAATTTCCCCGAAAATAGATAAACAGTAATCCCGTCTGGATCGAGTTCTTCACACTTACTAGCTAGAGCCAGTGCTGATTCCTGCATAATCTGCCAGCGACTAGCACCACCCGATCGATCTTTGGTTGCCATACTGCCACTTTTGTCAATAATCAACGTATAATCGCGATTTTCTAACATGTCAAATTCCTCAGTATTCAGATATTTGTTATTTTCTTTAGCTTACCCAACCGACGCTAATAAATCGAGAGTCGGTCGCCGCAATGTCCGATCGGTATCATTAGATCTAGTCTTTAGATTGTTCGGAATTTGGTACCAAACAGCGAATTGCTTCGAGCAACCCTCTAGCTTTATTTAAAGTCTCCTCATATTCTGTCACTGGATTGGAATCGGCAACTAAACCCGCTCCAGCCTGTACCGAGACAATATGACCGCCCGCATCATCGGGGCGGACGACCATTGTGCGGAGGGTGATGGCGGTATTAAGTTGCCCTTCAAAATCATAATACCCATACACTCCCGAATAAGCCCCCCGCCGACAGCCTTCGAGCTTGTGGATGATTTCGAGGGCGCGGATTTTGGGTGCGCCGCTAACCGTACCCGCTGGAAAACACGCCTTGAGCAGATCCCAGGCGGTTTTATCCGGTGCGAGTTGCCCGATGGCATTACTCACGATGTGCATGACATGAGAATACCGCTCGATCGTCATTAGTTTATCGACGACTACCGTACCACTCTGACAGACTCGCCCCAGATCGTTGCGCCCTAAGTCTACCAACATCACATGTTCGGCAACTTCCTTGGTGTCGGCGAGTAATTCCTCAGCGAGAGCATCGTCTTCGGCGGGGGTTTGTCCGCGTCGGCGGGTACCAGCGAGCGGACGGAGATTGGCTTTGAGCGTGCCGTCACGATTGCGATCTGCTCTCACCATCACTTCAGGGCTAGAACCGATAATCTGCCAATCCCCAAAGTTGAAATAAGCCATGTAGGGAGAGGGATTGACTAAACTTAGCGATCGATACAAATCGAATGGATCGCCCGTATAACTAGTAGACAACCGCTGCGAGACGACGACTTGAAAAATGTCGCCAGCTTTAATATGTGCCTTGGCTGTCTCCACATGGGCGCAAAATTCCGCTCTAGAAGTGTTGCTGCTATATTCAGCAGGGAGAGTAGTCAGAGGGGGGCTAGGCTGCGGCGGCGTCCATTCTAGAAACTTGGGGGCGAGGGGCTGTTGCAGCTTTTCAACTAAGGTTTTGACGCGATCGATCGCCTGAGTATAGGCGAGTTCCACATTCCCGTCACAACCCTGGAGATCGGCATAGGCGATCGCCCAAATTTTGCGCTTGACACGATCGAAGACAATCAAATGGTCTACCTGCATCCACAAGCCATCTGGCAGGTCTTGGGCGGTAGCTGGATGGATGGGAACTCGCGATTCGATCCATTTCATCAATTCATAGCCCCAGAAGCCAAATAAGCCCCCAATCCCTCCGGGCAGTTGGGGCAGTTTAATCGGTTGGTAAGGCTCCAGGCAGTCAGCCAAAGTCTGAAACGGATCGCCTGTAAAGGTGGTAACACTCCCATCACGGTGAGTTTTCGTCGTGAGATCGCCGCGATTTTCTAGCACCCACAAAGGGTTGCAGCCCAAGAAACTGTACCGCCCGACAGTTTCACCGCCCTCTACAGATTCCATCAAGAAGCTGTATGGTTGACCAGCACATATTTTATACCATGCCGAGACAGGGGTATCCAAATCGGCAACCCATTCTTGATAGACGGGGATAAAGTTACCTTGGCTTGCGAGCTGACTGAATCGATCGAGGCTGGGGAAGATCATTGCAAGAATGTTGGCATGGTATCTATCCTATTGTGCCTGTTGGGGCGATCGTCGGGCAATATATTTTTGAACGGGAGTGGCGAGGAATAATCCTAAATCGCCAGCAGGTGCGACTCGATCGGTTAAAATCTAGATTGGCGAACGGTTACTGCGCGAATTAGTAACTAGTAACCGGGAACTATTCACCGCGAACATCGAGCATAATAATGTCATTAAGCGATCTCCAACAACAACTAGCGACACTCCAAGCGACAGCACTAGAGGCGATTGCCCAAACTCAGACGCTAGAGGCATTAGAACAACTGCGAGTCGATTATTTAGGTAAAAAGGGCGAAGTCTCCAAAATCCTCGGCGGGATGGGCAAACTAGCCCCCGAAGAGCGTCCGGCAATTGGGGCAGCGGCAAACGTCGTTAAAGATGCCATTCAGGCACAACTCGATCGGGTCAAAACCGATCTCCAAGCCGCCCAGATTCAAGCGCAGCTAGCCGCCGAGACGCTCGATGTGACGATGCCCGGTGTGTATTATCCCCAGGGGCGGATTCATCCGATTAATTCGACGATCGATCGGATGGTCGATATTTTTGTCGGCATGGGCTATACGGTGGCAACTGGGCCAGAAATGGAGACAGATTACTACAATTTTGAGGCGCTAAATACGCCCCCAGATCATCCCGCACGGGATATGCAGGATACATTCTATCTTCCCGATGGCAATCTCCTTCGCACGCACACTTCTTCGGTGCAGATTCACTACATGGAGGAGAATGAGCCGCCAATTCGGATTATTTCGCCCGGACGTTGTTATCGTCGCGATACCGTCGATGCGACGCACTCAGCCGTCTTCCATCAAATTGAAATCCTAGCAATCGCCCCAGATCTAACCTTTACCGATCTCAAAGGTACCATCAAAGAATTCTTGACTCAAGCCTTTGGAATGGAGCTACCGATTCGGTTCCGCGCTAGCTATTTCCCCTTCACCGAGCCGTCAGCAGAAGTCGATGTGCAATGGCAAGGGCGCTGGTTGGAAATTATGGGCTGTGGGATGGTAGATCCCAATGTTCTCACTAAAGTCGGTCACGATCCAGAAGTATACAGTGGATTTGCGGCTGGCTTTGGGGTCGAGCGACTGGCAATGGTGCTACACCAAATCGATGATATTCGGAAGCTCTATGGTAGCGATCTCCGCTTCTTGCGCCAATTTTAGCCGATTCCAGCTATCTACTTCCAACTGACTGGTAAACACTCACTACAATCCGTAGCAACCGTGCTATCTGCCGAGACAACGACTGGTGGTGCTGGCGGTGGTTCGGCACTGACTCGAACAGCAGTAGGTACGATCGCCAGCGCAGCAATTAGCCCACAGTTTAGAAATTTACGCACGATCTAAGCCCTAATATGTTGATGTCCCTACAATCTAACTAATAAATGTGCGAGATCCTGTGAACTAAATCACATCGCGTAGTATTGCGATCGCAGTGCGTCTAAACACGCTTGAGTAAAGTTAGAATTCATTCGCAAGTTCTCTAGACATTAGTAACAATTTTGTCAGTCCCGATCGTTTACCATCCCGATTATGTCGTACCTTTACCCGATAGTCATCGCTTTCCGATGTCCAAATTTCGGATCTTGTACGAGTTATTATTAGCAGATGGATTAGTTACCGCCGATCGAACATTCGCCCCCACATTACCACCGACGGAATGGTTAGAATTAGTTCACGATCCGGCTTATATTCAGGCTTACTATACTGGCACATTAGACCCTAAAGCCCAGCGGCGGATTGGTTTACCGTGGAGTCCCGAATTAGTCAACAGGACTTGTATCGCTCTAGGTGGCTCGATCCTGACTGCAAAACTCGCGATCGAACATGGCATCGCATGTAATACAGCAGGTGGCACCCATCATGCTTTTGCTAATATGGGTTCGGGTTTCTGCATCTTCAACGACCTGGCAATCGCATCTCGTGTAGTCCAAAAGTTAGGATTAGCTAAAAAGATCCTCATCGTCGATCTCGATGTCCATCAAGGCGATGGTACGGCGGCAATCTTTCAACGCGATCCGAGTGTATTTACCTTCTCCATGCACTGCGAGATAAATTTCCCCAGCAAGAAACAAACCAGCAATCTCGATATACCCCTACGGGAAGGGATGGAAGATAAGGAGTATTTAACCACCCTTTCGCAATATTTACCCGATTTATTATCACAGGTAAAACCAGATTTAGTGTTATACGATGCGGGTGTAGATCCACATATTAGCGACAGGCTGGGTAAACTAGCTTTAACGAATACGGGGATATTCGATCGCGATTTATATGTGTTAGATACTTGTGTATCTCAAGGCTATCCGATCGCCTGTGTCATCGGTGGTGGCTATGCTGAAGATATTCCCAGCTTGGTTTATCGACATTCGCTACTTCATCGGGCAGCTAGCAAGATTTATGGTAAATACAAGCTATAACTTTGGATTTAGGAGATTTTTTCTCTTAAAACCATCATTTTTAGCGTAAGATCGTTATAAGGGCAGAATACCAGAAAAATTCTGCAACCAAAATAACGATGCTAATTCAACTAACTATCGAAAACTTTCTATCATTCCGAGACGAAGTTACTTTTAGTATGGTGGGTGTTAGTAGCGATCGACAACATGCCGATCGACTGATGGAAGATGCCGCAGGCAAAGGACGACCCGTATTACCGATCGCTGCAATCTATGGTGCAAATGCCGCAGGTAAATCAAATCTAATTGAGGCTCTGATATTTGTACAAGATCTAATTTTAGAAGGCACTCGCAGTAGTCAGTCTATTCCTGTGTCCACCTTTAAATTGGGAAATTATAGTAAAGCACCTAGTAAATTTGAATTCATATTTACGCATCAAGATGCAAGATATTCTTATGGATTTAAATTAAATCGAGAACAGATTCTCGAAGAATGGCTCCATGTAATTCCACCTGGCAAGAAAAAAGAAGTTATGTATTTTGAGAGAATTACATCTTCTGAAAAGAAGACATCTGTGAATTATGGATCGCGACTTACAGGCAGAAGTAAGAGACGCAAACAATTTCTTGAGTTTATCGCAGAAGGCACGCGACCAAATCAACTATTATTAACAGAAGCAACTGAGCGAAATGTTGAGACTTTATTCCCAATAGTTAATTGGTTTGCAAAGGTATTAAATATCATCCCTGCCGAATCAATCTTTGCCAACTTAGATGTTTTTGTGGTGAGAAAATCTTTTACTGATTTTCTTAGTGAATTTCTTATGATTGCAGGTACTGGAATAGAGAAGGTTGATAAAATAACAATCGATCTTGATTTCGATCGGCATTTTTCACGATTGCCAATGGCAGAGAGAGAGAGTTTGATTGAAAAAATATCCGAATTAGATGAAAACTTTGCAATTGTGGCTGATGACAATAGTGGTAAAAAATATATTCTTGTAAGAAGCGAAGATGGCTCAATAAAATTAGTTGTTTTAGTTACTCAGCATCGCCATGAGAATGGTAAATTAATTGATTTCGCTATAGATGAAGAATCAGAAGGAACTCAGCGATTAATTAATTTAATTCCATCACTATTTTTACTACAGGGTGATGATGAGCATGTCATTTTTATTGACGAGCTAGATCGAAGACTACATCCTTTACTTTCACGTCTTTTTATAAAGAAAGCCATTGATTGTAGAGGGAAAGAAAATCAACTTATTTTTACAACTCATGATACAAATTTGCTCGATCTAGAATTACTTCGTCGCGATGAAATTTGGTTCGTCGAAAAAGATCGTCAAGGGTCGTCAAGCATATATTCATTAGCAGAATTCAAAACTCGACCCGACTTAAAAATTGAGAAAGGTTACTTGAATGGTCGATTTGGAGCTATTCCATTCTTTGGGAATCCTGAAAGCTTAGGCTGGAACAGTCAAGATCGAGATGCTGAAATGGAAACGATCGAGAATTAAAGTAATGGGTATTAATCGAACTAAATTACTAGATCGTCAACACGATCGCCGTGATGCCAGACTTTTTGTAATTGCAACTGAAGGTGCCGTTACCGAACAACAGTATTTTGAGATGTTTGGCAACAGTCGGATTAAAGTCAAAGTGTTACCGACAGGTAGTGCAAATCAATCTGCACCTGACTATGTACTCGATCGCTTAAATTCATTTAGAGAACAATTCGATCTCGATGAAGATGATATGTTGTGGCTGGTACTTGATGTCGATCGATGGGGTGACGAAAAGTTAAGTGTTGTCTGTCGTGAAGCTAAACAGAAAAATTATTATCTAGCTATTAGTAATCCATGCTTTGAAGTTTGGTTGTGCCTTCATTGTGACGAGCTGAATTCTGAAGATAAAACATGTAAACAGTTTAAAGCAAGGCTGCGTAAAATTTTGGGAAGTTATAATGGTAGCAATCTAGATTTATCCCAATATCAGCCTAACCTGTCGATCGCAGTAGAACGCGCTCAGATATTACATCCAGATATCAAGCAAAACTGGCCACCCACAATCGGAACTCATGTCTATCGATTAGTCGAAATTCTAATAGATCTAGTCTAGGTTCTGACAATGCTATTGTTCCGATTTTGATGGTGAGACCGATCGCTTATAGACAATGTACAAATCATCAGATCGAATACTAAAGAGAGTGTTTAGTTAATTATCAATAAAATTTTAGCAAAACATTTGTCAAATCAATGTAGGTATTGCTTTGACAACAGGGCTTCTAGCGATT
>NZ_JANLWO010000156.1:0-2274 GCF_031364565.1 Chamaesiphon sp. OTE_20_metabat_361 | reverse complement strand
TCCCTCTTTATCCAATACTGCAATCAATGCGAAACTATTGCAGCTAGTCGGGGACTGAGTATCGACAAATTCAATCAAATCACTCAGGCGGTAAGATCGAGTACCCAACTCCAAAATCGGGTTCGCAGCCTGTTAAATTAGTCGCTAAGCTATTGCAGATGTCAATCGCCTCTAAGGTGGCAAAACAAGGGGTGTGCCATCCCACAGGACAAAGCGTGTCAATCGATCGGTCACAGCGTAAACCGCGATCGATCCGCACCAGATGGGCGTGAACTACTACCCGCCGCTTACGCTGAGCGGGTAGCTTCTGGTTTCGCGGGGGATTGCCGCATAGCTGTCTTTCGACCTCTACTTGGTCTTACGTCCCCTCCACCAGCAGTCGCGCTAGTTCCTAACGCGAGGAGTCTTAGACCTTCAGCTTTGAGATTTTGCGCTGCATTGACATCTCTATCGTGGTGAGTTCCACAACTAGAACAAGTCCAATGACGTACATCCAAAGGCAAAGATGAGACTCGGTGATAACAGTTACTACAGGTTTTCGATGAAGGGAAAAATCTATCCACCTTGACCAATATTTTGCCAGAACGCTCAAGAGCTGCGCTTGTCGGATTATGGGCAGATGGACTCGATTCCTCACAGAGCACACCATCTCCACCCCGCTTTCGCTGAGGGTGGGGATGGTGTGCTGATTCCGTTAAAATAGCAAATATCATCTAGTCAGGTCGATTCCACCGTGTCAAACGACTCATCATCTGCAACAGCGATCGTTTTGAATCAAAGGTTGCATCACCATCACCAGCTATCTGTAACACCTTCAATCCTGTCGCTCACTGCCGAAGAACGTACTCGCAGCCGTCATCTATTCGGTACTGATGATGGAATTGCCGTTGCTTTACAGCTTCCACGCGGTACCACCCTGCAAGATGGCGATCTCCTAGCATCCGAGCATGGTGAAACATTCGTGCGCGTGAGCGCCAAATCAGAACCAGTGATAACGGTAACTAGTCAAGACGCACTGACACTGCTACGTGCGGCTTACCATTTGGGCAATCGCCACGTTAGCCTAGAAATCGCACCTACCTATCTCCGCTTTAGTCCCGATCCGGTTCTAGAAGGGATGCTAGTACAATTAGGGTTGCAAATAGTTAGTGAAGTTGCGCCATTTTATCCTCAAGGTGGTGCCTACAGTCACCACCACTAATGGTGACGCCAACATCAATTATCTTACGAGCGCAAATGTGAGCTTTTCAGCACATAATCTTCAACTATTACGACTTCTACACTTAGCAAATCCACTGTTACCAGTGGGCGGGTATAGTTATTCCGAAGGCTTAGAGAGTCTGATTTTGCAGGGTGCTATTATCGATCGATCTACACTCCAAGCCTGGATTGAGGGCGAGTTACAGGCTGGCGCGATTCGGATCGAGACTGCGGTAATGGATCGAGCTTACCAGGCTGGACTCGAACTTAATACCGATCGATTACAGTACTGGAATCACTGGCTGTCAGCCGCACGGGAAAGTGAAGAGTTACGCCATCAAAGTTGGCAAATGGGTGGCTCTCTGACGAAGCTAGTCGTTGAATTAACGCCAGAAATTCAAGATTTAATTAGCGCAATTGTTTTTCCCTGTCACTATGCGATCGCCTTTGGTGTCACCGCTCAACATTGGCAAATCGATCGACATGCGACAATTTTGGCATATCTACACAGTTGGACTACCAATCAAGTTGGTGTCGGTGTGAAATTGATTCCGCTCGGACAAACCGCCGGACAGCAGATTGTCTGGCAATTACAGGACGAGCTAGCCGATCTAGCTCGGGCGATTCCCACCTTAGCCGATGGCGATCTTTACGCCTGTAGCTGGGGATCTTCGCTCTCGTGTATGCAGCATGAAACTCTCTACAGTCGCTTATTTAGAAGCTAGGTATATTTTTAGTACTAAAGAATTATTGATATTTATTCTCATTAGGTATTGACAGATATTCTCAATACATTTATAGTTGTTTACATCGCCTCAATCGATCGCTCACCAGCAACTACTCGTCTTCTCTGACCAACCGCAGACGATCTTCGCTGAGTGCATAGCCCAAGCTTAATTACATTAGTTCTGGCTGTTAGTCATTGGTTAGGTGTTCTCCTCTCTAAAATTAAGGATCGGTCGATCGGATTGATGAACATAGTTTCATCATCCGATTTTTTTTGTCGAGCGGCTGATGAACTAGCGCATAATTTCTAAATATTTACCCAATATCATCATTACAATCATTCATCGA
>NZ_JANLWO010000133.1:0-7103 GCF_031364565.1 Chamaesiphon sp. OTE_20_metabat_361 | reverse complement strand
AAGTTGCGTGAATATATTGCTAAGGCTTGTCAGATTCATAGCATTACAGATTTTGGAGATTTACGCATATTCAAAGAAGCTTCAGTCTCAACAGCTATTTTTATTGGACAACGTATTGCAAAATCTAACTCTAACGTTATTTTCACTCAAGTAAAATCCTTGAATTTACAGAATTTAAATGTTAAAGATGTTATCACTCAGGATGGGAGTGTTTTGCCTCACAATGCCATTATAGGTGAAAACTGGTTGTTAACAGATAATATTACGGCAAAGCGAATCAATCAGATGGAGTCTGCAAGTATTCCTCTAAGTAAATATGTTAATGGAGAAATATATTACGGAGTTAAAACAGGTTTTAATCAGGCTTTTAGTATTGATGAAAATATTCGCGTTAAGTTAATATCTGAAAATCCAGCAAGTGAGGAGATCATAAAGCCATTATTGGAGGGTAAAGACGTTGACAAGTGGAATATTAAATATAAAGACAGATATTTACTTTATATGTATTATGGCATAGATATTAAAAAATTAGATGCTGTCATTAGTTATCTAAAACCATACCGTCAACAGTTAGAAAAGAGAGCTACCAATCAAGAATGGTATGAGCTACAGCAACCCCAGATGAAATACTCTACTGCATTCGATAAGCCCAAAATAATTTATCCAGATATATGTCAAACATCTCGATTTGCTTTTGATGATAAAGGAGCATTTACTAGAGATACGACTTTTGTTATTCCCAAGAATGACATGTATTTGTTAGGCGTGCTAAATTCTACTCATGTATGGAAATACTTGAGAGATACTTGTTTGGATTTAGGTCAAAGTCTAAGATTAAAAAACATTTATATGAGTAAGATCCCAATTCCCAAAGCTAGTGAAATAGAGCGGAAGGCGATATCCAAACTGGTGCAAAAATGTCTAGATGCTAAAGGTGTTGGCTGTGAGGCATGGGAGCGGGAGATTGATGAGATTGTGGCGGGGCTGTATGGATTTGCGTCAGAAACTCCACCACTGGATGCGAAAACTTTGGGTTTTGGTAAAGGGATACAACACGAGCCAAAAGTAGCTGTATTGACTGGCAAAACTAGAAAATCAAAGCAACCAGCCAACACTAGCGCGTTGATAGAGAGCGATCTTAACTAAAATTGAAGTAGATTCGAGGAAAATCAGATGCAGTCAGCTTTACATATCACCACCACCATCCAACCTGGCAACAAAATCGAACTTCAAATTCCCGATGGCGGCATCGGCGACACTGTAGAAGTCTTCGTGATTTTAGCCGATAAAGCCACCACACCACCACAGATCCGACAGTCAATTCTCGCGACGATCGATACCATTCACAGCCAGCAGCCCAGCCGCACGGCGGCAGAAATCGAACAACAGATTCAAGAGGCTCGCGACGGATGGGAGAACTAAATTTACCCATTGGGAGCAGCGTCTATATCGACACGCCGATTTTGATTTATACCCTCGAAAATCATCCCGATTTTTATCCATTGCTAAAACCACTGTGGGCAAAGTTTGGAAATAGTGAGATTTCGATTTTTACTAGCGAACTAATCATTACTGAGGCATTAGTATCACCCTTACGCAGTGGCGATGTCAGATCGATCTCTAATTACGAGCAGCTAATTTTCCATGCTGGTATTAACTTAATCCCAATCGATCGAAATATTCTACTCGCGGCTACCAATCTTCGCGCCAAGTATCGCATCAAAACCCCAGACGCAATTCATGCAGCAACGTCACTATCGCTGGGTTGTCATCGATTTATCACTAACGATAAAGGTTTCCGCAATATCGCGGGGTTGCCCGTCTTGATTCTTAGTGAAATCTAGAAGGAGTTCTCGCCTATGTTGGGCGATCGATCTTGACTGGCTCCGGCGGGGATTTAATCCCCCAACCCCCTTAAAAAGGGGGCTATGAGAGCCAGTCCGAAAGCCCCCTTCCCAAAGGGGTTGGGGGATTCCACCAATTTCGCTTTTTACAATAAAAGTAAAAAATGCCAACTTTTCACTTACCGTACAATCACAATCTCATCGAACTCGCTCGACAAATGCGGAAGAATCCTACTCCTGCTGAGAGAAAGCTGTGGGAAGAATATCTACACAATCTACCAGTGAGAATACTGCGCCAAAAACCGATCGACAGATTTATTGTGGACTTTTACTGTGCATCTGTAAAACTCGCGATCGAGCTTGATGGGCAACAGCATTATACGGAGGAAGGGATGACTTATGACATGGAGAGAACTGCGGTTTTGGCAGGTTATGGGATTAAAGTTATCAGATTTAGCAATCAGGAAGTGATGAATGATTTTGAGAACGTATGCAAACAAATCACCGACTCACTCTAATCAAAGTCCCCCTTTCCAAGGGGGATTTAGGGGGATTCTCCACTAGCACCAAAAACGATCGATCTTCTCCTGCTCCGGCCGAGATCTAATCCCCCAAACCCCCTTAAAAAGGGGGCTAAGAGCCAGATCCGAAAGCCCCCTTCCCAAGGGGGTTGGGGGATTCCACACCACACACAAAACCACCATGTCAGACATCATCGACAACCGCGATCGACATCTCGCCGAACAGATCCGCACCAACCTCGATTCCTCCACCGCCGCTCACTTCGCCGTCGGTTACTTCTTCCTCTCTGGTTTTACCGCCATCGCCGACAAACTCCCCCACATCAAACACCTGCGGCTGCTCATCGGTAACACCACCAACCGCCAAACGATCGAACAAATTGCCCAAGGCTATCAACAATTAGAACTCATCGAAGATCGCCTCGACGCGCAAACATATCCCAACCACCAAGCCCTCGTCACCGACAACTCCAAACAGGTACGCTCTCAACTCGAATTGATGGAGCAAAGTGATGAATCCGAAACATTGGTGAAAAATCTCGTCCAGACGATCGAAGAAAAACGCCTCGAAGTCAAGGTTTACACCAAAGGAGTATTACACGCCAAAGCCTACATCTTTGACTATGGTGACATCTTTGATGGTAAAGGTAAAAAACTCGATCGCAGCGAACAGGGCATCGCGATCGTGGGTTCTTCCAATCTCACCCTGTCTGGACTCAATAATAATACCGAACTCAACGTCGTCATTCACGGTAATGACAACCATCAACAGCTTACCAACTGGTTCGATGAACTGTGGGATGTAGCCGAAGACTTTGATGCGGTGTTGATGCAGGAAATGAAACAGTCTTGGGTAATGAATATCGCCACGCCCTATGACGTGTACATGAAAACCCTCTATCATCTAGTCCGCGATAGGTTAGAACTCGCACCAGTAGACATCATCATCGATCCCAACGACATCAGCAAACAACTCGCCGAATTCCAAACCAGAGCCGTCCAAAACGCGATTCAAAACATTCAAAACTATGGCGGTGCCTTTGTTTCCGACGTTGTGGGCTTAGGTAAAAGCTATATCGGAGCCGCGATCGTTAAATGGATGGAACAACACGAACGCGCTCGTACCCTGATTATCTGTCCGCCACCATTGATAGAAATGTGGGAAAGATACAATGAAAAGTATCAACTCAATGCGCGGGTACTCTCAATGGGAATGCTCAAAAGCGATGATGAGCATGGTTTACGCACCTTACTCGAAGACGAAAAGTATAAACATCGCGACTTTGTACTAGTTGATGAAAGCCATCACCTCCGCAATTATGGCACCCAACGATATAAAGTCTTGCAAGCATATCTAGCCGCTGGCGACAAGCGGTGCTGTTTTCTCACAGCTACACCCCGCAATAAAAGTGCTAAGGATATTTATCACCAAATCAAACTATTTCACCAAACCGATATTACCAACCTCCCGATCGATCCACCCGATCTCAAGCAGTATTTTCAGATGGTGGAAAAAGGCGATCGCAATCTCCCCGATCTGCTCTCACACATCCTGATTCGCCGCACCCGCAGTCATATTCTCCGCTTCTATGGATTGGACTCGGAAACCAACTTATCGATCGCCAGTAGCCCCCACATCAACGAATATTTATCCGGTCAACGTAAAGCCTATATTCTCGTCGGTGGTAGACACCAATACTTCCCCAAACGACGGCTAGAAACGATCGAATACAGCATTGAAGACACCTACAACGGACTATATCAACAGCTTCGCCAGTATCTCGGTAAATCCAACAAACAAAAATCGCTCAGAACTCTCACCAACACCCTCTGTTATGCCCGTTATGGCTTGGGTAACTATGTTTTGGCTGCCAAGCAGCAACAAGAGCCATACAAAGGACTCCAGACCGCTGGAGCCAATCTCCGAGGTTTAATCCGAGTCCTATTATTCAAACGATTTGAATCCAGCGTCTATGCCTTTCAACAGACGATCGATCGAATGATTCTCGCTCACAATCGTTTTTTAATTGGACTTCAGGAAGGGATTATCCCCGCTGGCAAAGATGCCCAAGTTATTCTCAACGATGAGGAAGCGGCTGGTGAAGATGAGTTAGACATCATCGAGGCACTGCGATCTGTATCTGGTAAGTATGACATCGAAGATTTCGATCGAGCAAAGCTCACCAAACATATCGCTCACGATCTGAAGATTCTCAAACAGATTCACCAATTAGTCGCCCCTATCACCCCCGCCCAAGATGCCAAGCTGCAAACCCTCAAACAGTGGTTAGCCAAACCCGATATTCAGGGTAAAAAGCAGATTATTTTTACTCAGTATGCAGACACAGCCCAATATCTGTACAACCAAATTACCGAGAATAGCCAGTTAGATTTATTCGATCTAGAACCAGTCCCATTAATCGATCTCACCGATGCTGAAGAAATGCTCCGCCAACTCCAACAACATAATCCTGCTGAGTTCGATCGCATTGTCAATTTACCCAACGGTATCCGCACAGCCAAATTAGCCCAAGAAACGGGTACATTTGTCTTCTGTGAATCCAGTAATATTAACGATCCAAGTGAGAAGAGATATCCACAGCTATTATTGCTCGATCGATCTGGTGAAATTATCAGCCGTGATATTTCCAAGATTCTATCGATTATTGCTACCAAAGAAGATACACCAACAACACTATTACCCCAAACTCATAATCAAACTGTTACCCAAACTCTCCGCCGATTTAGTAAAGAGGTGAAAATCCGTCAATCGGAACAGCGTAATGTTAAACTCACTCCTGCTCAGAACTATATTTTGAAAGAGCTAGGAAAATTATTTAAAGACAATGCGGAAGAAGATCTGCAATCGACTATTAACGAACTCATCAAAACTGTAAGATCTATCCATAATCCGATCGTTCTACAAGAGTTAAAAAACATCAAAAATAATGGTTTCACCGGAAAGCCATTGCTAAACAAACTAATTTATTTGTATCAGCAGTACGATCTTAAAGCTCAAACAAATTCTAGATCGGAGTCAACAAGAGATCGATCGATCTCTAAAATTATCTGTAGCAGTACATTACAAGGATTGGGTAAAAGCTAATTTTTCGCTGAACCCATAAGATGCTGTGTTTGGATAGCCGCCGTGAGTGTATAGAGATCTAGGACTGAAAAAACTCACAAGTTTCTCATTATTACCATCTAATCTTGAGAAATAGCCAGCGATGGAGAGTTAGATTATGAACGCACCTATCGATTCCGAACGAAGCACCGAAAAAGTTTATGCTGAGTTTGCAATGGGGATCGATAGGTATAATCCGATCGAGACATCACCAGCAGAGTCATTACCAGCGCGATCGAGTAGCATAGATTCATTATTCATATTACCCTCCGCTCCCCAAGCTGAAGTTAGAAATTATTGACTCATTTCTATAACTTGAGATTATTAGATCGAGATGAGGAACTTGTGAAGACGATCCAAGCTAATTTCCACACAAGTTCCTTAGATTTGAGTCATATAGTGGAAGTTGAGTCCCATCTAGCTACCGCAGGGCGTTCCCATGCCGTTGGCGTAGCCTGCCGGAGGCAATCGACAACAATCACAAAAACGAGCGACCCAAACGCTGGATTCCGAATATTGCCCGAGTTAAGTATGTTCTAGTTTCATTCTGGTTGATGAGCGACTCGTACTGAGCGACAGCAGTTGGCATAGCCTGCCGTAAGCACAGTATAGCCGTTGGCGTAGCCTCGCCTTTGGCGACATCACAACCCAACCGACAGATCCTTGCACTGAGCTAATTTCCGCTAAGTTTCTTGAAAGAGGCTCCGCTAACGATCCTGTCGCTGATGTGCAAATTGCAGCCATTAGTAATGGCTTACATTTACAACATCTACACAAAAACTCACGCTAAAAGAACGAACGCTATGACATTAAGTAATGAACCTTTTCTATCTATCTACCCAACTCTTCATCCGAACGATCGCCTTCCCCTAAGCTCGTTCATAGCTCATCTACATTTGAATAATAAACTATTAACAAAGGTCTTAAATCTTTGGACTTATACTCTAAATGCTTGCCGTCAAGCTTGGTGGATCGAAATTTTTACAGAACACCCCAAATGCACATACTATTTTGGGCCATTTGCAGGTGCAGAGGAAGCACATGTGGCAAGCAAAGGCTTTGTGGAAGATCTCGAAAGAGAATTTGCCCAAGGCATCAAAATCAAAATTGACAGGCATTCTCAACCAGATTTATTAACTATCGAACATGACACTTTCAACTCATTAGGAGCATAATTATGTTAGATATCGACGAAATGAGTTCTAAAGAAATCTACGAACTATTACACAAAGTGGGGTATGGACATCTTGGTTTCACCCATGAAGGGAAACCCTACGTGATGCCGATGCACTACTACCTTGAAGGTGAAGAAATTTACATGTTCACCACTGAAGGAATGAAGACACATGACATCGATGCTAGTCCACAAGTCTGTCTCCAAGTCGAAGAAATTGTTAACGATCCCCTGCATTGGCGCAGCGTAATTATCAGCGGACAAGCCAAACGGCTGACCGAACAGCCAGAGATATCGCGGATTTGGCAACTCATCAAAGAGATTAATCCCACACTTTCACCCGCTCTCAATCGGACTTGGATCGATTCTTGGGGACGAGCCGAAGTAGTTGCCATCTATCGGGTGTATCCCAGTGAAATGAGCGGACGCACGACTGATGG
>NZ_JANLWO010000089.1:0-7133 GCF_031364565.1 Chamaesiphon sp. OTE_20_metabat_361 | reverse complement strand
CCATAATCCCGACTGTAAATTAGCAGGTTCAGGGGTGAATGTTAAAAACTTGGATCTAAATCCGATCGATAGCGCAACTACCGCATAACCAATTAATAATCCCAATCCGAGTAGCCATCCCGCTAAATTTGGGAGCGTAACCAGCCCTGCCCAAACTCTCACGATTAACATTGCCAAGAGCGGAATTTGCCCGAATAAAATTGTCGGTGCGATCGGAAAAATATCGGGATTTGTGCCACCTATCTGGGCGGTATTTAGAAACCAAATTGTCGCCCCCCGACGAGTAAAAGTCTTGGCAATCCCATCCTGAGCGCCACGCGGTAACATCGTCCGCCAGCTTACCAATCCTGCGATCGGATTATTGCTACTACTAAACCCTTTATCTACTTGAATACCAGCAAGTTTCGCCGCGTTTTGTTGCCAATCTTGGCGAACTATTCCTAGTGGCGCGAGGGTAGTTTCTAGCTCTGCGCCTAGAGATTGTAACTCTCTAAATCGTAGAGTTTGCGGCTCCTGTCGATGAGCGGCGAGCCAAGCTTGAATCGCTGGCTGTGCGGCTTGACGGTTTAGTTGCCGAATTGTCACATACAAGGCTTGATTGGCATCTTGCACGCAGGAAGTCGCAGGTGTGACGCTGGCACTCCCAGTACCATCACCAGTCCGATAACGCGCCGCAAAAATATTTAATTGTCGCTGTAACTCCGTCAGGGGCGAAAGTTTAATCCCGTCAAAATCATAATCCTCCGTCACAGGTGGGTAACTAATTAACAGATCCGCAACTGGGCGCGTCGCCATCCAGCCCCGCTGAAGATGCCCCTGATACGTCGCCCAATCCTGTTTTCCTGCCACGATGCCATCGGGATTGTGTGCATATACCTGATTGTATGCTACCTGCCACTCCGGTGCGCCAGTCAATGCCGATCGCGTCACCATTGCCATCCCATAGGCAAAATGCCCGGTAATAGTCTGCCAGATGTCGGCAGGATCGCCAGTTTTACCACCAATCCCACCAAATGAATGGATGACTAAGGCTTTGGTACCCAATCCTGAAAAATTTTTGGTGGACGTGCCGACAAATTTAACTTGTGATAACTTACCTTGATGCTGAGGCGTATTTTGCCAATGCTGTCGATCGAGATAATCAAACTTGGCATCTGTATCGACGATCTCCCGCTGTGATGTCAGTGTAAATAACGATCGCGGTTGGAACGCAGCAACAGTAAATACACCCGCCAGATCGCGATCTCCATAAATATACCAGCCCTGACTCCCGGCTGGAGATCGCTCCAAATCTCGAATCGAACTCGGCAATAACCCCGACTGTTTAGCTGGCATCTGAGGAATCCGAATCGTCTCGATTTGTCCCTGAAAGCCGCGAGTATTTAGATCGTAATGTCGGACACTAAAATACTCATTCAGACAGGATTTAGCATTTGGACAAGTAGTTTTATGACTATGATCCGCACCCAGAATTTTGACTAATCCGGTTAAAGTACCCGTAATCTGAGTCGGTTCGCGATCGATCGTCAAAATCGCACTCTGAGATCCAGTTTCAGGATCGACATTTACCCCAGTCAATCTTACCAATATATCGTCTACAAGTCTGGCACCTGCTAGCGACTGGAGCGCACCCACCGCCGATCTACCATTCAGCCGTTGGGGATGAATATTACCCTTGCGCTGACTGGCAATCGTCTCGGCTGTAAACCGAACATCTGTAGTCACCTGGCGAACATCTGCCTGAAGATCGGATTGAGGCTGCCATGTCAGGCGCACCTTTTTACCAATTAGCGATCGATTTAGCTCCGGTGCATGTTTAATTTCCACCCACACCCAGTCAGTCAAAGTCGATTTGGCGATCTCCTCCTGACTGGGAAGTATCAGTCTGCCAATCCACTCACCATTTGAACGATAATTGGCGCTCTGAGTGTTGTTGAGACTCGACCGATCTAAATCATCATTTGCTGCCGAAACCACCAGCGGTATAGCCGAAATCATGGGTTTCAGATCTGCCAATGTCGCAGCAGGAGACAACCATGCCCAGTACATCCCGATCGCCCACAACACCGCCACCCACCAAGATCTAAGCTTCATCACTGGCGAATTTAATTTGCGAATTTGTCTCTTACCAACCTGGTAAATCTTGCGGAACAGAAAGTGCGATCGAGACATCCCCTACTTTAACTCAACCTCGCCGTACATTCGAGGATCAGGCGTTGATTTTCGATCGCGTGGGGCTGGATATCTAGCGCCAAGCGGAACGCCCTAATCGCAGCGGAATAATTGCCCAGAGCGGCATGACACAGCCCCAATCCGTGCAGTGCGCCGAAATGGACGGGATTGAGTTCGATCGCTTTTTCACAATCGGCGATCGCGCGTTCGTAGTTTTGATTCATAAATTTCAGTACCGCTCGTCGATTCCACGCTTCAGCAAAATCTGGCAAAGCATCGACTAGATCGTCTAAAATCAAAGTAGCACCGACAACATTACCTTTAGATAGCAATCGTTCGCTTTCTTCAATCTGTTCGAGGGGAATTTTGCCTTTTTGCCAGAACCAGATGCTCCAGAGTTGACGAGTAGCGCGTTCTCGAATATTTAGATCGCTATTTTTTAGATCCAATAATAATTTATCAACTAAATTTTGATTCATAGCGGTTACTAACAAATTATTCAATTCGTAACAAAGAGCTTGGTGCAGTTAAAGATCTTGAAATAGTCTAACTGTCTACTACTATTTCAGACAAGAAGGTGCCAATTGTTACCTGTTAATATTCTTTTAGTATAATAGACCTAAGTACCGATAGACAACATCTGGCACCAACTAATTTTTGAAGATTATTTATCCTCATATATGGCTACTTATCCAGGTATTTCCAGCGAAGCTTTCAAGCATCCACTCGATCTTCAGGCAGAACAAGCTCTCCGCAGCGTTCCCGGTTTTAATTTGGTAGCGAGTAAATTTGTAGAGTTTCTCTACGAGCGACCGCAACTGGTATACCTGATGGGCAATAGCATCCAAGCTGGCCCCAGGCAGTATGCGACTATTTATGGGATGTTTCGGGAATGCGTTCGCGATCTCGATATTTATCCCGAACCGATCTTATTTGTCAGCCAAAATCCTCAAGTCAATAGTTACGCAATGGGGCAAGAAAATCCATACATTGTCATTAATACAGGCTTGCTGGATTTACTCGAAGAAAATGAAATTAAAACTGTTCTGGCTCACGAATTAGGGCATATCAAATGCGGACATACCATCCTCATTCAAATGGCAATGTGGGTAATGAATGCGGCTTCAGTTATTGGTGAGATGACTTTTGGGCTGGGCAATATCATTAGTAATGGTCTAATCGTAGCCTTTTATGAATGGCGACGCAAAGCTGAGTTATCATCAGATCGGGCAGCGCTACTCGTGATGGACGATCCGCGAGTGGTGATGACAACAATGATGAAACTTGCTGGTGGGAGTAGCAAGTATATCGATGAATGCAGTCTCGAAGAATTTATCAAGCAATCAGAAAATTATCGAAATTTAGATGAAGACGGACTGAATCAAATCTATAAGGCACTGATGTATGTAGGCGTAAATGGGATGCTCAGCCATCCTTTTCCCGTCGAACGCCTGCACTATCTCCAAGAGTGGACGAATTCTACTGAATATCGCGATATCCGACGCGGCGAATATCAACGTGTGACGATCGATACCGTCAATACCGAACCAACTGCCAGCGAAACCGCCCGATTGCAGCGCGAAATCGACGAACTGCAACGAGAGATCGACAGACGGAGATCTGAAGGTCGTTAATTATCGAGAAAATCGACGCAACAGTCCTCAACTCTGGCCGAGAGTCGCTCGGGTTGAGTAGTTTAACGCAAATTCAAATCTAGCAAAAGACAGATGATCTGCTCCCCAGATGAGATGAGAATGGGAGAGGTCGATATCTGTCGCTTTAATTTAAAAAATCGGGATAAAGTGTATTTCTTTGAAAACAAAAATTACACGCGCTTCCGCACGAGCGATATTGTCATTCTTTCTAGATTTGTTGTCACATCAGAATTTGCAGATACAATATCTTGTGGAAAGAGTAAAAAAGTTTAACTAATTTTGCATAAGCACTCAGGAAATAAATGAAGCAGTATTCTCCACTCACGATCGTTTCATACGTAATGGGGCCGCTGCTGATTATCATCAGTCACTTCGGATCGTTGCTAGTACTCAGTACTGGCTTGTCATGGGGATCTATGTTCTGGATCGGATTTTTGTATCTCACCAGGATGCTCGCAACCACAAGTATTTATCATCGCCTGCTCACCCACAAAAGCTATCAAGCTCCAGCGATCGTCTTGTGGATTGGTAGTATTATCGCATCATCCGCCGGACATATGGGGCCGAGTTGGTGGAAAGCGCACCATCTGACGCATCATCAACATTCCGACCGCGCACTCGATCCGCACTCGCCGCATACTCCGCCGCAGGGGGTTGGTGGCTTTTATTGGTCGCAGGCGGGTTGGTTATTATCCTTCCGCTTTTTTCCGGCTAAATTGCCAAGCGATGTCGAAAACGATCTCGTCCTCAAGATAATCGATCGATTACACTTTGTCCCGGTGTTAGCACTGGCGGCGATTTCTTATTGGCTGGGTGGATTGGAATATTTGGGCGCATTTTTCCTCAGTACCATGCTGTTATTTCATGGCGTCCAAACCGTGAATTCCCTCAGTCATCTATTTGGCGATCGACCATTTAATACCAACGATCTCAGCCGCAATAATGGATTTGTTGCTTTGCTAAGTTTGGGTGAAGGTTGGCACAATCTGCACCATGCGTTTCCGTCGTCTAGTCGGCATGGGATTACGATTCGTGATGGCAAGCCGATCTATCTTGTCGATCCGACGTTTGGCTTCATTAAAGTGCTGGAGTTCTTTTCGTTAGCTTCAAAACTTAAAGTCCCCAGTACCAGCGAGCTGCTGGCGCGTGCCAAAAGCCGCAAGCTGTCCCACGGCATCCCCGCGATCGTGGAAACATCTGTTAATTCTTAACCCCAGCGGTTAGGAACCGCCGTGTCTGCAAGGCAGACACTACGCGAACGGAATGCAAAGCCCGCCTGCGCAGACTAGGATAATAGTCCGCGCAGGCGGACTTTGCATCATTAGCCGCGACTTTAGTCGCAGGCATCTAAATCGGTAGCAAATCAGGTTAATTCTTAACTATCGAACACCTTGACTCCTGCTACAATTAGATTACAAGTCACAAATTGCTAGTGAGAAAGCAGATCTTGGCAATTCTCCCTCAGAGCGTTTATGCCAACGTGAAAAATCTCTAAAGATGCGATCTGGAGGCACTTTCGCAATGTGCCGCTGGCGAAGTGACTGAAATAGTCCTCTCAGCAATCGGGAAAGAAAAATGTCTAAAGAACTTTTTCCAGCGGTGAACGAGTATGTCCCTAGCGTTAGCCAGATCGCGGCTCAGACCTCGATCTCGGATCGAGCGACGCGATTGATGGCGAGCGCGTTCAATGCCACTCAAATGGCATTATCAGAGGCTTATGTTAACGGTGTTGAAATACCCGATTCGGTGTTGCGATCGATATTTCATACGTCGATGCCGATTTTATTCAAATCTGCGCCCGGTTTGGTCGCTCCTTATGAGTGGGTATTAGAGGAATCCGTGCAATTGGCGGAATCTTCGCCAGAACTGATGAAAGTGCAGTATGACTTGCCCCAAGCCATGTTGAATCAGATGTTGGGAGATTGGCAAGTTATCTATCCCAAGTACAGTATGGGCTGGTGGGAAGATGGCGCGACCGATCTCGAAACGTCTCAAATGCACATGATCGATCGAGTCATCGAACGACTAGAAATCGTCGATGGCGATAATATTTTAGATTTTGGTTGTGGTTGGGGTTGTGTGCCAAACTACATTATGTCCAAGTTTCCCAATGTCCGATTTACAGGGCTAAATCTCAGTCATCAGCAGTGCGAGTACATGCGTGACAAAATGCAAGATCCGCAAAGTTTCCTCAGTTCGGGTCGATTCACCCTGATTGAAGGCGATCTAAATCAAGTAGAGTTCGCTGAAAAGTTTGATAAGATTCTGTCGATCGGCGTTTTTTGTCATATTGGCAACCTTACTAATGCTTTCCAAAAGCTGTCATCTTTTCTTAAAAGTAATGGTAAGGTCTTGATCCATATTATTACCGCGCGACTCCCGAATAATATGTCATCTGGCTTCACTCATAAGTACATTTTTCCCCACGGTCGGTATTGGAATCATGATGCGATTCCCAGTCACGATCGCGACCTCAAAACTGTCGATCGCTGGTACCTAAATGGGATGAATTATCATTACACTATGACCGAATGGTTGCGCCGATTTGATGATGCCCAAGCAAGTATTAAGTTATTAGATTATGGGATGGATTATGCCAAGTTTCGGCGAATTTGGCGATTCTACTTAATTATGTTGGGGACAATCTTTGCGACTTGCGATGGCGAGTACAATGGTAACGGTCAATATCTAATGACTCACGTTCGATAGGAAGAAGAGAGTGTTTAATCATCAACCATCCTGAAATATATTTTAGGGCGGTTGATAATTAAATCCGCCTTACAATGACTTTTTATGCTAACAAAGCCCATTTGCCCTCACCCCGCCAGAGCCGGAGGATCTGGCGGGGTGAGGGCAAGATTGATGGGTTTTACTAACCAGATTCAGCATTAAACATTAGAGTTTTAAATATGCTCCCTTAACCTGTAAATAGTTCACAGGCGATATATACCGATGTCGATTGGACTGATTCTAACAACTTTGCCCAGCCCCAATCGTCGATTTGTTCCACACATGCTTGATATTTTTCGGCATCGGTGGGAATTAAAGCCGTTAACATTTCGATGGCGACTTGACTCAAGATTTCGGCGATCGCATTGGCACTTACCAGATCGCTACCTTTGACTAACTTACTCTTTTTGGCAACGATCTGACAGGCTTCTCTAATCGACTGTGCCGCCGCTTGTTTGGTAGTAATATCATTACTAGCCAATTGGGTAAAATAACGCTCGATCGAGTCCCATTCCGGTCGGAGATTGCGAATTAATAACTCTACCGTCCGCAGATAAATACCCAGATCGATAATTA
>NZ_JANLWO010000084.1:0-8089 GCF_031364565.1 Chamaesiphon sp. OTE_20_metabat_361 | reverse complement strand
GCATCGCTGTAGTCGAGGACAAGACCATAAACATATAGCATACTCTTGCGATCGCAGACTAGTTTAAAGCCGCTGTAGTCGCAGATTTCATCATCGTCCCGAATTTGGCTGGGATCTTCAAAATCCATGACGTAGGACATCCCGGAACAACCACCTTGGCGAACGCCGACGCGCAAACAAAGATCTTTGCCTTGCTTTTCGCGGAGGGCGATAACGTGCGCGAGGGCGTTATCGGTCATTTGGATACTGGGGGGTTTTGCTGTAATTACTTCAGTCATGGGCTTCGATCGACTCCTAATAAACGACAGATCTCCAGATATGTGCAGACCCGCACCAACTTAAACCTAAATCTATGTTAACTTCTCCGATCCGATCGGTGCTGACTTCAAATTAACGCATAAAATCGGAATGGCAGATGTTCTAAATTAAAATAGACATAATAAGTAAGGCAACATCCATATTTATTATCCCAAATTTGGTGCAAATTAAGCAGGTGGGCAATACCGTCAGCACAGATTTTAGTCGCGATACCCAGCCACTCGTTGTTTGGCTCCCAGAGGCTTCAACTCACATGAATCGCCAGTGGCAACCTGCCGATGGTAGTAATTGGGCGATCGAGTCTCGATCGAATACTGTCGAAATCTGCTTCATCATCACGCTTTTTACGCTCGATCCTTAAGTGCAATTTGATTATGACGGCGATTAGTCTTTCCACGCAACGACGGCTTCAAGCCCTGCCACAACTTTCCAGCGTCTGGGAGGGAGATCGCCGCTATGTGGCGGAGTTAGTGGAAGAGACGGAGCTGGAAGACTTTGATTCGCCAGAGGATCGGCTCCTGCAACGTCGAGAGCTAATCGTCTGGGTTGATGGTGTCGAATGTGTGGTTAGATCGATGGAAGTCGTCAACTCGACGATGGGTACCGAAGCGATCGTCAGAGCGTTAATTAAGGCGATGGAATCACCCCAAGCGCCTTCCCAGCCCGCACGTCCCCAAAAAATCATCGTGCGCGATCGCCAGTTACAATTTTACCTGCGGGGAGTGCTTCAGGACTTGGAGATCGTCGTCGAATACGTCTCCGAATTACCGATTGTTGATGAGTTATTTCATCGGTTTACCGACATGGCTGGGGCGCGAACGCCCAAGTTACCCCGGCGCTATCTGGAGTCGCTCAAAGCCACCGCGCGCGAGATTTGGGACTTAGCTCCCTGGGAAATGTTAGCTGACTATGAAGCAATTTCGATCGAGTTAAATCAGTGGGACATCCAAAAATTTTATGTCTCGGTGATGGGGATGTTAGGGATGGAGTACGGGGTGCTGCTCTATCGATCGGTCGAGTCTCTGCAACGGTTTCGGGCGATGGCACTCGATCGCGATGAAGCGAACCAAATGGAATCAGCCTTTCTCTCCCAAGATTGTATCTTTGTCACATTCGATGCGATTGCCCCAGATATCCACCACGATCTGGGCACCTTATCCGCCAGCGAGATCGAACCCAACTTCGGGAACATTCACCCAATGGAGGGGATGCGCCCCTTCTTGTACGAGGAAGAAGCGATCGCGACAAATGTGGCATTAATCGCGCTCAAGGAGTTTGTGGCGGCTTTTAGACAGCAATTACAAGCAGACGAATTACCCCACCTGACGAGCGCGATTCAGGTGACGCTCCCCGACGACCGTGCGCCCGAGGCGACATTGCACGTCAGTGGTGCCGAGCTACCTACCCGCACGGAAAGTGTAACCGTCGAGACATTGCCCGAACTCTCCCAGGAATTGCTAAAAATGCACCTGGCAATGGATGAAGATGATGAGTTCGATCCATTAGAACTGCAAATTCGGGAAGACTTAATCCCCCATGACTCATTTATCAGCTTGGGGATGATGCCCTGGGATCGCGTCGAAATTATTCGCCAATCGGCGACTTATCATCAGCCTAGTGATGTCCAGGCTGGCGGCGAGGGATTGCCAATTATCCTGATTCAAACGACTCGTCCCAAGGCTCGCGAAATCGTCGAGCGGTTACAACAAGCTGGCGGCTTGCAGGGAATTTGTTTCAATCCTGGCGAAGATCCGATCGCTGGGGATAGTTTCGATTTGGGGATTCTCCAATTAGGCGATGGCGAAATGCAGTTATTTGGCGAATTTTATAATGAAAGTGCCGTGCATATCGAAGCTCGCAAAAAGTGGAACCAGCGCAGTCAAACCACTAAAGGTTATTGTGGTCTGATCGTCGCCCACGGACTGACTGGTAAAGCGCGCGGTAATCCTGGCATCCGCGAAACGATCGCCTTTCTCGAAACTAAGTCTTTATCTAACGACGATTTGGGACTGGGAACATTACAATTAATGCGACCCTCTTGAGATGGGAGACTGGGGGACTGGGAGATTGGGAAAAGGGGGGATGGGAAAAGGGATGGCTAAATTGCGATCGAATTTCAGCATGGTAACGTCAAAAATACACTCACATCCTGCACCAGTATGTAAAAATAGCCTCAAAACTTACTCTTAAGTACTATCCACTATTCACTAAAACACTAGTAATTTTGTTTTGATGCAAGATGTGAGTATATCGAAACTAGCGGGGCGATCGAGTTACATAGAAATCGAAGTAAAGCGATGACAAAGATCGATATAATCACCATCAGGTTGTGAATTTGCCGTGTGCGAATGGGAAGTATAGATATTAGAGTGTTTAGTTTAATTGAATTACTCCAATCCCAGACTGACACATGGCAAACTAGATTTAATCTCAGGTCGGTTTGGGGCGATCGTGCCGAGGGCAATTTTTTAAAGCTGCGAAGATGTGGAAAACTCATCAAATGATGGTGCCTAGATCGTCGGCTGCTTTAGATATCGATGCTATCGTCTCGCCCACTCCACACCTGCACCAATGAGGCTGCTTTCCCCTGATTTCTAATGTGCTCTGTTGTCATCTATCAATATGCAGATCTGCCCCTACTGTCAATTAGTAAATCCCCAACACCACAATTTCTGTCAAAGTTGTGGCAAATCGCTAAAGCACTACATTTGTCGCAGTTGCGGTTATAATGTGAAATTTGAGGCGCAGAGTTGTCCGCAGTGTCAAGCCAGTAGTGGCACATATTGGTGGGCGATTCTCGAACCGACAGTAGAGCGATTAGTTGCGACCGAAGTGAGTTTAAACTCCACCGCGATCGGTCGAGACGAACTGCCCGATCGCGGCCAGCGCAGCACCGATTTTCAATTACCGATTTCCGCCGATCTCCAGTTGAATTCAGACGCACTTCAGGCAGAGATCTCGGGCAATCCAGGAGATCTGTCCGTTGCCGTACTAGCACCAGTGAAGCATCAACCAGACTGGAAGTCGCCAGTGCCATTACTTATCGATGACGATCTAGAGACTAGCCCGTGGGATCGATCGCGACCGGATCTAGTCCCGATGGCAACTGACGAGATCGCAGCTACTCCAGATGCTACGCCCACGTTCGAGGTGGCGATCGCCAGTGAGCCGTCGATCGTGACTACCTATCTCGATCTACAATGTCGTTATAAATTGCTCGATCCTGTCGTCCTCCAGCGCTTGCCGCCGGGAGAATCCAGCCAAGTTAGGGTAATCGATTGTCAACCCTTGTGTCATACCCTCTTGGAGATATTGATGGAGCAAGAACCCGTTACATTAGTTAGTACTCCCGAGTCAATGAATCCACAGCCAGAGATGGACACCGCCGAACCACCAGGGACACCGCCGATCGTCGCCGCCTACCGCCAATGGCAATTTTGGAATAAGCATGGCATTCCCAAAGTTGCCCAAGCATACATCGCGCTCCAAGTCAGCTTGCCAGGGACGATTCCCGCGATTCGCGATAGCTGGAACAAAGATGGTCAAACAGTAACGATCGTCGAAGATCGCAGCGATTGGCAACAATTGATCGCTAGTTGGAACGATCCGCAGATTTCACCCTCTCAGACGATTTACTGGCTAGACTCGACACTCAAGCTTTGGGTAGCACTCGAACCTTGGCAGATGCGTCAAAGCTTGCTGGAAGTGACTAACTTACTCCTCGATGAAGATGGGCGGATCTGCTTCCAACGTCTTCATCCAGAGCCAGAAGACCGACTACTCGAACTAGCGGATCTGGCAATGATGTGGCAAAGATTATTTGATGAGTCCAGCAAACGGATCCAGCAACGCTCGGACGATCGCGAAATGGAATTCCCGCGTCCGGCTGCACTGGCGATCTCCGACTTGCTGCAATCGATCCATGATGGCGAACTCGAACGTGTCGAGGAAGTGCGATCGCGCTTACAACAAATTGCTTACGAATTAGAACCAAAACAACTGAGCGCGCCGCTGTTATCTGCCTCGGGCGATTTGAGCAGCCCACAAGACGCGCCCACGATTGCGATCGCCCAAACATTAATCGATTTGGAAGATGCAGCAGCAACCCATGTCGGCAAAAAACGCGACCATAACGAAGATTGCTTTGGCATAGTCAGCCGGATCGAGCGCCAAAATAGTCCCAAAGGCAACAGCGTTTCTGCCAGAGGGGTCTATATCCTCTGTGACGGCATGGGAGGACACGATGGGGGAGAAATTGCCAGCGCCATGACTGTCGATATCTTGCGGGACTATTTTGCTACCCGCTGGAGCGATAATACTCTTCCTGACGAGCAAACAATTCGCGAAGGGATTGTCGCGGCAAATGAGGCAGTATTTGAAATTAACCAAAAGAAAGCCGCTCATGGCAGCGGTAGAATGGGTACGACGCTCGTGCTGGTTCTAGTCCAAGACCAAAATATTGCCGTGGCGCACGTCGGCGATTCGCGTTGTTATGGGATTACTCCCAGTCAGGGATTGATTCAACTAACCCTCGATCATGAGGTCGGACAACAACAGATTTTACGCGGCGTCGATCCCGATATTGCTTACGGTCGCCCCGATTCTTATCAATTAACTCAGGCGATCGGCCCTAGAGATCGCAATTATATCGCTCCCGATATTCGCTTTTTTGAACTGCAAGAAGATACCCTGATCGTCCTAGCATCAGATGGTTTGACTGACAATCAACTGCTCGAAAGTTACTGGCTGACAAATGTGGCACCGCTGCTATCCAACAAGACCAATCTTCAAGATGGCGTCGATCGACTAATTGATTTTGCTAACGAATATAACGGTCATGATAATATTACCGCTCTGGTAGTGCGGGCGAAGTTGGGGTAGGGGGAAGATGGGAGATGGGAGATGGGAGATGGGAGATGGGAGATGGGAGATGGGAGATGGGAGATGTAATGGGTAATAATTGTTGCGATCGAAATCCCTTGCCATCACCCCGCCATCGCCTCCGGCTCTGGCTCCCCTCTCCCAAGTTTGGGAGCGGCTCGCGCTCCTCGGCTTTGCCGAGGGTTTAGCGAGACAAGACAGAGGGGTTGGGGGTGGGGGCGAGGTTAGTGGGTTTTACAAACCGGATTTGGGATGAGATCTTTGTAGACAGCTAAGTAAGTGGCACGTTGGGGGATCTAGTTATTGGCGATCGTGCCGATAATTGAGTAAGAAACTCCCGATTTAGCTTGATGTTGCCTCAATCAAAACCCTTCCGTCCCGCTCGCTTCAAGCTAGTTTTCGCGCTGCTGTTGACAACGACTACGATCGCGGTCTGCTTTATGGCGCGACCAGTATTCCATCTTGGCTGGACAGCTTGGCACGATCGCCAAGCACAGCTTCCCGCGCCAGCAGGCAGCGTCGATGATGCGAGTCGTCTAAATCAGACGCGGATGCAGGTAGTACGGGTAGCGGGCGATTTGGCGACCGCTCAAACGCAGTTACGGACGGCACTCCGGGATGCCACGGCTCGCGGACAGAAGGTGACGATCGCCGGATCTCGACACACGATGGGCGGACAAACCCTTTATCCCGACGGCATCTCGATCGATCTGAGCCAATTTAGGCAGATGCAGTTACAGCCGAAGACCGGGATCTTGACGGTTTACTCTGGAGCCACTTGGGCGCAAGTCATCCCCTATTTGGATCGCCAGGGCTACTCAGTCGCAGTGATGCAATCGAATAATGATTTTTCGATCGGCGGTACGATGAGTGCTAACGCACATGGGTGGCAGTCAGATCGCCCTCCTTTTGCCAGTACAGTGGAGAGTTTCCGGCTGATGTTAGCCGATGGGCGGGTGGTGCGCTGTTCCCGACAAGAAAATCCCCAGCTATTTTCACTCGTGCTCGGTGGCTACGGTTTATTTGGGATCGTGCTGGATGTCAATCTGCGGGTAGTACCCAATCAAATGTATTCAGCTCGTCGGGTAACGATCGCCAGTCAAGATTACGTGCAGACGTATCGGCAACAGGTGAGCGCGGATGTGGGGATGGCTTATGGGCGATTGTCGGTTGCACCCGAGAGTTTTTTGCAAGAGGCGATCGTGACGACCTATCATCGAGTTGCGGCGGTTCCTCCCGCTCTAAGTGCCACGCCAGCACCAGGACTGGCACGGCTAGTCGTACGCGGTAGCGTGGGGAGCGACTACGGGAAACAATTGCGCTGGCAATTAGAAAAAGCCAGCGGCGGGGAAGCAGGGACGGATGTGTCTCGCAATCAAATTTTCAATCGTCCCGCCACGTTATTTGCAAATCACCAGCAAGCTCAGACGGATATCCTGCATGAATATTTTATCCCTTCAGCATCATTACCTCTATTTTTAGAAAAATGCCGCCAGATTTTTCCCCAGCACCAAGTCGATTTGCTCAATGTCACCGTACGGAATGTGCGCCCAGATCGCGATGCTTTCTTGCGTTATGCCGATCGCGAAATGTTTGGGTTAGTGATGCTCTTCAATCAACAACGCCTCCCGGCTGATGAAGCTCAAATGCAAGCTCTCACTAGCGAGCTGATTGAGGCGGCGATCTCAGTCGGCGGAACATATTATCTACCCTATCGTCTTCATGCCACCCCCGCCCAGTTTCAGCGGGCGTATCCTCGCGCCGAGCGGTTTTTTCAGCTCAAACGTCACTACGATCCCCATGAAGTTTTCCAAAATTACTTCTATCTCAAATATGGCAAAGAGGGTAGAGGGTAGATGGTAGTTCTAGTCAAAGTAGGGTGCGTTACCCTGACGGGATAACGCACCGCCCAAGCTCGATCGAACTGCTTTGGCCTGTTTCAGCTTAAATATTAAAAAAAAGTATCGTATCTAACCAAATAGTAGTTTTCATTAGATAATTTTAATATCATAATATAAGTAAAGTTAATCAGTAGCATAATGGGGATCGTGGTAATGACACAAGCAACTTGGAGCCAAGCACAAGAAATGGCAACCTATCGTCCTGGGCAAAAAGTTGCTCTCAAACACAGCCCTAGCGTCATTGATACTGTAATTGCTTACGACCCGATGATGGTACCGCCAATCGTCCTAGCTAGCGATCCCCAGCCACGTTACCCTGAAGAACTCACCTTAATATCGCAGCCTGGGACTGGATTTAACTGGCTCAATCCTTGGGCAAAATCGACAATCGTCCCAGCGAGAGTATTAGTGCGACGCTAATTGACTTTCAGAAATTTTTCAGCCCCAAGTTATCTAGATTGGTTTCAGACGCGATCGATCTCTTGAAGCGGCGCTATGTTGTGCGATCCCCACGCTCGACAATTGCGAATTGTAACGTGAGTATCGCACACGACGACGATTTTCTGCGATACTGATAAATCGATAAAAGAATATTATTGTTGGGACGATCTCATGCGGGATGCTGTAACAAATCTCATTAAAACATACGATATTACGGGTCGTTATTTAGACCGTAATGCCATCGATAGCTTAAAATCCTATTTTGATACTGGTGCTGCGAGAATTAGTGCTGCTGGGGTTATTAATGCCAATGCAGCGGCGATCGTCAAACAAGCCAGCTTGCAATTATTTGGTGAATTGCCCGAGTTGATCCGTCCGGGTGGCAATGCTTATACGACAAGACGCTATGCTGCTTGTCTGCGGGATATGGATTATTATCTCCGCTACGCTAGCTATGCGATCGTTGCTGGAGACACGAATGTTTTAGACGAGCGGGTACTCCAAGGCTTGCGAGAGACTTATAACTCCCTGGGTACTCCGATTGCACC
>NZ_JANLWO010000082.1:0-2582 GCF_031364565.1 Chamaesiphon sp. OTE_20_metabat_361 | reverse complement strand
GGCTTCCAGACCATCCGCGAACGCTTAGCGACGACGATCGATCCTGATGTCGAGATCGAAACGATCGTCCGCAGCCGCTCCAAGTCACTGTTAAAACTGCCTTGGAATTCTATTTGGCAACCGATCCTCGATCGTTACCCCCAGTCAGAAGTAAGTGTCTCCCTGATTCCGACGATTTCCGAGACTGCTCCCACTGCCGAACAAATGGAAGTGTCAGTCCTATCGATCCTCACGAGCGCCCAAGGGATCAAACTCGATCGATCTAAAGAATATTTAGAAGCACTCCCATACACCAAAGCCGAGTTTATCGTGGCTCCCGGTCATGATGATTTTGTCAAGGCGCTCGGCAAAAAACCTTGGAGTGTCATCTTTTTTAGCAGTTATATTTCTGGCTATCTACCGAATAATCGGATTTATATCAATCACCACGATACGATCGGGATTACCGAATTCAAATATCGGCTGCGGATGGCGGTGCAACAGGGACTGAAACTGCTAGTTCTCAACTGTGGCGAGGGTTTGGATCTAGCAGGCGAACTGGCAGATCTGCAAATTCCCAACTTGATTGTCATGCGCGAAGCCGTCCAAGATCAGGTCGCCCAGGAATTTGTCAAACTATTTCTCAAAGCTTTTTCCGGCGGTAAATCCCTCCAGCTAGCGGTTCGAGACGCCCGCGAACGACTCCAAGCGATCGAAAAAGTAGTGCCAGCGGCTAGTTGTCTCCCCATGCTCTGTCAGCAGATTTCATCGCCAGCCTCCAGTTGGAATCGCTTGGCACATATCAACTTTAAATCGCCGGAACTGCTCGGAGTATCTCAGAATTGGGCTGATACCGAAGCTACCGGGATGATCGCTGATGCCGATTTAGAAAGCGGGATCGTGACTACCACCATCCTCGAATCAATTGCCTACGACAGGCTTACCTTAGTCCATCAACTGACGGGTTATTATAGTGAAGTTTATGCTCTAGCCATCAGTGCCGACGGTCAGTGGCTGGTCAGCGGACATGGCGATATCACTCACGTCGATGACGCGATCAAGGTCTGGCGACTCTCTGATGGTAAATTAATTCATAACCTACTCGGTCATAGTCATTGGGTTTATAGTGTGGTCTTAACTGCTGATGGGGAGACGATTATCAGTGGTAGTTTGGACGGCACGATTCAATGGTGGCAACTTACTACCGGGACTAAATTACCTCAGTTACTCGACCATAAATCGGCGGTTAATGCCATCTCGCTCACCAATGACAGTCAGCGACTAGTCTCGGGCGGTAATGATGCCTTATTGAAAATCTGGCAACCCCAAAACGGGCTACTCATTCATGAATGCTCCGGTCATCTTCAAAATGTGGCTTGTGTGGCTACTCACCAGCAGGCTCAACTGATTGCCACCGGGAGCAGCGACTATACCGTTAGATTGTGGCACCTTCAGGAAGGACGGCTACTCAAAACAATTATGGGACACAGCGGGCGGATTAGTGCCATTGCCATTACGCCTGACGGTACCAAGGTAATCAGTGCCAGCCACGATTGTACGGTGAAAATTTGGGATGTAGCAACGGGTAATTTAATTCATACCCTCGCTGGACATTCTAAACCGATCGGGTGTGTCGCAGTCTCAGCCGACGGTCAGATCGTCGTCAGCGGTAGTGACGATCGCACTGTCAATATCTGGAATCTCCACGATGGGCAGCTTTTACACACCCTCCTAGCCACAGATCGGGCGATCTTATCGGTTGCTATTAGTACCGACTGTCGGACGATCGTCACGGGTAGTTACGGCGAAGTTCAAGTCTGGCGGGTTCCGGCGGAGTAGGCTTTAGGTATTAGGTATTAGGTTTTAGGCTTTAGGCTTTAGGTGAATACATTGGATAAGTGTTATCCATTACCTTTTACCTTTTACCTTTTACCCCTTCCCTTTACCCCTTCCCCCAAAATCGGCTACGATCGATAACATAGATTAGATCGGATGAGAGTATGCGTTTACCTCGTTTGTGGTCGATGGCGATCGGTGGGATGGCGATCGCGATTTTGGCGCTGTGGTTGATTAATTCACTCTATACCCTGTACGTCCAAGTTAGTGGGACGACACCGTGGCTGGCGACACCGCTATTAATTGGGATTTTAATCCTCATTGCGATCGCGATCGCGGTGCTAGTTTACTATGTGGGTATCTTTCAGGGATGGTGGGGGAGATCGAAGACAAAAACACCCCAATTACCCAAAGTTCCCGTCGAGAGAACCGCCGCTGCTACTGCCAATCTCGAAGCGATCGATCGGCAACTCCAACAGATTCAAGATGAAGTTACCCGTCAGGCGTTACTGGCTAAATCCCGCGAGATTGCCGAAAATTTAGCCCGAGGACAAATCCGCGTCGTCGTCTTTGGTACGGGTTCGGCGGGAAAAACCTCGTTAATTAACGCCATCATCGGGCGGATTGTCGGTGAAGTCGGTGCGGCGATGGGGACGACAACTCGCGGTGAGACTTATACCCTCGAATTAAAAGGTTTGGATCGCCAGATTTTGCTCATCGATACTCCGGGCATCTTAGAAGCCGGAATTGAGGGCACTCAACGCGAG
>NZ_JANLWO010000073.1:0-1831 GCF_031364565.1 Chamaesiphon sp. OTE_20_metabat_361 | reverse complement strand
CTAGAAATCCCCCTGTCTTGTCGTTTTTTTATTCGGGGGGAACCCAAGACATAAAAACGCCGCAGCTTGTCTTGTCTCGCTAAAACCTCGGGGAACCCGAGGAGCGCGAGCCGCTGGTGCAAGCCATGGGTCGGGAACCTCCGCGTGATTGCATCCGCTAAATCCCCCTTAAAAAGGGGGACATTGACCGGATCTTATCCCCCTGCTTGGTGCAAGCCATGGGTCGGAAACCTCCGCGTGGTTGCATCCGCTGTCTTGTCTTGATTCGCTAAACCCTCGGGGAACCCTACGTCTCGCGAATCGCTGACCCAAACACATGGGTCGGGAACCTCCGCGTGATTTGGGTCGCTTTTTAAGGGGGTTTGGGGGATTTAGATCTACGATCGTAGCAAATAAAACTTTCTAAATAGCCTCTTAATTCCATTGGTAATGTTCGGGAACTAGATCGTCAGGCGCAAATAAATGAGGACTCATCGGTGCAGAAGCGGTATCGTACCAAGACTCCAGTAAATCTTGAGTTTCCTGCATTTCTCCGATCGACAAATCGCGGGGGATAATAATCCCGATACTGCGATCGGGAATAGCCACATAATAGCCATCGGGAAAGTATTTATCCAGATAAGGCGAGAGCAAGATTCGTGAGGAGCCAAACCCATCATTGTGCATCATAATCGCCCAGACAACGCTACCATCTTTACGGAGCTTTTGATGCGTCCATAGTTCTTGGGACGCTACCTTGAGATTGATGACTGCTCGTTGTTGCCAATCGATCCCTTCAGCTTCCCATACCTCTACCATTTCAGGCGTGACATTCTGATAGGCAACTTTCCCTTGGGGATGGCGATCGACGATTACCCAGCTCAGTGCATAATCCCGTAAGGGTAACTCTTCATGCGGCGAATCCCAGAGCTTGGATTTGAGACAAGTTGAATGGATGATGAGGGGCATCAAGCGATCGATCGCATCAATGATAGTTCCGGACATAATGCAGATTTGGGGAATTTAGTTCGATGCACTTATATTACCCACCAGCTTCATATGAGTTCACATTTAGTCAGATTGTTTTGGAAAGAGATGGGAGGTGGGAGATGGAGGATGGAAGGATCTCAGAGGGTGTCTGAAAAGGCTTTTCAGTTTGAATCGCAGATCTAAATCCCCCTTAAAAAGGGGGACTTTAAGAGCAAGCTTTTTAAGGGGGTTGGGGGATTTGGATCTGAAAACGCAGCAATTAGACTTCTCAGACATCCTCTCAATAGTGGCTGAATTAAAGGCAGAAATTCACTTCATTTGTCAGCTCGAACTAAAACCAGCCGTTCGGCTCAAGCTTTGGAACTTAGATCTAGTGTTAGGATTCTTAAAAAGTGGATCTCGATGTGCTGAAGATGAAAAATTATCTATTGCCGATTGCGCTGTTTGGTACCACCGCTCTAGTCACTTATGCTTTGCCGAGTACAGCTCTGTCACCGCCAGAAATTCAGCAGATTGCCAATCGATCTACCGTTAGTATCGATCGCTGCGATCGAGGCTCCGGGACGATCGTGCGAAAAGATCGCAATACATATACAGTACTAACATTAGCGCAGAGTGTCAGGAATAGTGCCTGTGAAATAGTCACGCCAGACAATCGCCGCTATCAAGTTTCTCAAGTCAAAGCGTTTCCAAATAGTATCGATTTGGCGCTAGTGAGCTTTATAACTAATAATAACTATCCAGTTGCTACACTAGTCGCTAATTCCGATCGCGTCGAAGCTGGCGAACGGATTTATGTCGGTGGATTCGGGCAAACTTCAGCCAGTTCCAAACCAGTATTTACCTTCGCTAAAGGCGATCT
>NZ_JANLWO010000072.1:0-2323 GCF_031364565.1 Chamaesiphon sp. OTE_20_metabat_361 | reverse complement strand
AGTCGTAATCCCCAAAATCGTCCAGACGATGCCTCGCGACCAAGCTCGCGACTGTTGAAAGACTACCGATTGCTCGGATGGTGCCCGGTAGGTATCGATGCCACCGCGTTCGACTTTTTGCAAGCTGTCGGGTTCGATCTTGCGCTTAGCAATTTTACTAGTGCCGCTTAGAGCTAGATCTGATTTGCGATCGGGATTATTCATAATTAATTGATAGTTAATAATTGCTAATTAATTATTTAACTGTGGTGATAAGTGTTAAACCTGTCTGGTGAGCAGTGGTCAGCGATCGACTCGTACTAAGCGACAGCCAAAGTATCGCCGTTGGCGTAGCTCCGCCTTGCGGCACTGCGCCTAACGCCTAAAACCTAATTAGTAAAGGCGATATTTTCCTGGATCGTGCTGCAAAATCATAGCACATTCTGTAGTGCTATGCCAACTTGCTGGCGATCGGAAGTAGAGTTCGGTACTGGTAATATCATACTTGTTGATGACAATCCACTTAGAGTTAATTCGATACAAACGGGGCATTAATTTCACCCTGGTATCTTTTAATTCTCAAGTCTCAATTCTCAATTAATTTAGGATTTTTGCTCTAAACCAAAACCTACCAAGTCGATCTCCGTTGGCACCTCACCCGGCTGAGGACGCCGATAAGTGACGATCGTCCGCAGTCGAGACTTGTCACTTATCAAGCGAATTTGGTCTACTGCGACCGATCGACTATAATATGTTACCAATTCTAAAGTTTGGCGGGTAGGTTGATAGGTAAACCGACCCGTAATTGCACCTGATTCCGAATAACCCTCATCCCGCAGATATAAGCCCCGGATTAGTTCTGAACTTTCAGCGATTTTTGCCGCTAGCGGTAGAGCTGGCGCGAGAGGATCGACGGCTAATAGGTGTGGTGCGGCAATTGCGCTCTCAGGGACGAATAGCGCCTTGAGATTCATCGAAACTTGTTCGCCTTTTTCGGATACCGTAGCAAAGCCAATTCTAAAGCCCGGAAATTGGGCGATCTCCTCCGGTGCGCCAATACTACCAACTGGCAGAAAAGCTGAAGAAATCTGATATTTCTCGGCTGATTCTAGTCCAGCTACATTAAATTCAGTATAAGATCGCTCTACTTCATTGTGACGGACATAATGGTAGGTTCGCTCGGTTTTCCATGTGCCGACACAAGCCGAAAAGAAGTCTTCAATTTCTAGCATTTTTTAGCGATTTTGCTGCGCGCGACTGGAACTCTATTTTAGCAAGGTTAACCTAGGTCGATGAGTTCGATCGAGCAATCTATGTTATCTACTAGCGATTTAAACCGTAGTTTGCTGCGAAAGTCAGGCTTTAGGCTTTAGGCTTTAGGGGGAATAATAGACGAAAAAATACTAGCGAAGATTTTGTTTTTACTTTCGCAGGAGGTCTAATAGGTTGCTGCGTGACATCAAAGGATGATGCCGATCGCGATCGAGTTTAATTAAATAGTAGTCAAATAATAGTTGCTATTTACTGATGGGAGTTAAATTACCTCTATATCATTAATTAATAATTAAGATTGCAATTCTTATGAAAAGTTAAATAATTCAGCAATAAGTTAACAAATCCAGATTTACTCTCTAAGATCGAGGGAAATTACTATGAGGTATGAAATGGAATCAATCCAGCAACAGATTAGTACCTTGACCCGCAAGGTCGATCGAGTCTATCAGATTATCGATCGACTGAATCAGCAGTTCGAGCCGACCGAGCCGCATGTCAGTGGGGAAGAAACATCGATTAGGCACCCACTCAGCCGCGAGGAGTCACAACCCGCTAGCAGCGATATGCGGCGGTTATCCGCACACCCTAACTACCGCCGCAATGGCTATGCCGATCTGCCCAGTGGTGCCAATTATCGGCACGATACATCGGAGTGGGTTATCGCCCAGCAAGATGTACTCATCGATAGTAGCGGTGTAGAAATCAGCCAACACCAAATCAAAGAGCAGGATCTAGCGCCACAAATTCAAATCCAGCGCCTCACCGCTCAATTGACTGCTGCCTACAACCGGATTGCAGCTCTAGAAGAACAGTTGCTCGCCAGGCGGTGGAAGTAGTTGTCAATTGCATTGGCGAGCTGACGGATCGGTACAATTACCGATCGATGGCGACTCCCTGTAGTGAAATGACGATCGATTTAGAAACTGGCTCTGTCGGTATTGGCGTCTTTACATCTCTACATCTGCCTGATACCAACGCCCCCATCAAGGGCATCAATCGATTCGAGCGTCACTCGATCGGCGATGTGGCAGATGCGCTAGTCACAAATTATGCGGATGCAGATTGCGTC
>NZ_JANLWO010000118.1:0-9372 GCF_031364565.1 Chamaesiphon sp. OTE_20_metabat_361 | reverse complement strand
TGCTCGAAGCCGCTCAGATCCGGACAAACATTTAAGGCAAAACCGTGCATCGTAATCCATCTACTGACCTTAATCCCGATCGCTGCAATCTTACGACCTTCTACCCAAACCCCAGTTAACCCCTCAATCCGTTCGCCAGTGAGATCGTGTAAAGCTAAAACTCTAATCACAACTTCTTCAAGTTGTCTTAAGTACCAATGTAAATCTTGTTGGTAATAACGTAAATTGAGAATGGGATAGGCAATAATTTGACCCGGACAGTGATACGTTACTTCACCACCACGCTCGACGCGATATAGTTCGTATTCAGTCTGGAGATGGTCGAATTTTAAGTATTCTAAACTAGCGTCAGTGCCGAGTGTATACACGGGTGGATGTTCGAGAATGACTAGAGCATCAGCACGATCTGGGTCGATCGTGCGTTCTTTTTGAAGTGATTTTTGCCAAATCCATGCCGTTTGATAATCGATCGTTCCACAGTTATACAAAGAACATTTGCGTTTGCTTCCAGCTAGTTTTTCAGGGTAAGTTAGCATTATTTTGCGAGATTTTAAGATTGATGAGAGACAGAATAAACACAATCAGAAATAAGATTAAGCCGATCGTGCAAGCATAGCTCAGATCGGGATTATTAGACCCAAAACCTTGTTGATACAGGTAATAAACTACCGTTTTAGAACTGTTGCGCGGGCCACCTTGAGTCATCACATAGACTTCTTCAAAGATTTTGGTGGCCGCGATCGCGGAAATAACCGCAACCAGCAACAGATAAGGACGCATCAGGGGAATAGTAATATCCCAATGCTTAGTATAACGATCCGACCCATCGATCGCCGCCGCTTCATATAAATCCGCTGGAATCGATTGCAATCCTGCCAAATAAATCGTCATGTAATAACCCAATCCCTTCCAAATCGTTACCAGCATCACGCTAAATAACGCTAATGCCGGACTAGTCAGCCACGGAATTGCCGGAATACCGACGACCTTTAAAATTTGATTGAGCAAACCATTCTCAGCATAGATAAACTTCCAAGCGATACCCGCAACCACCATCGAAATGACAACTGGGACGTAGTAAGCCGCCCGAAAAAAGCTCATCCCTTTGAGTTTTTGATTGACTAAAATTGCCAGCAGCAGCGGGGCAAATACCAAAATTGGCACCACACCACAGAGATAGAGTAATGTATTCCTAATTGTTTGCCAGAATACCGCATCTTTGGCCAATCGATCGAAATTAGTCCATCCTTGCCAACTCGCAGTACCCGCGATCGGGTCATAATTGGTAAAGCTCAGATAAAAAGCCTGGATGGCAGGCAAGAATACTGTTATCCCTAGCAGCAGCAATGCTGGCGCGAGGAATAAGTAAGGTGTCCAGTTGAGTTGGCGGAGGCGAATCATGGGGACGCGGGAGACTGGGGGACGGGGGGACGGGGAGACGGGGAGACGGGGGAAGTGGGGAACTAGCTTGTACTGAGCGAAGTCTAATTGAAAACGGGGAGACTATTAATTTCTTACCTATTACCTATTACCTATTACCTTTTACCTATTACCTTTTACCCATTACCTCTTACCTCTTACCCTAAATTAGCGGGCTAATGAGCAACTTACCTCAATAAGCGATCCCAAGGCCCTATTTTGTACTATTGTGTAGAAAGAGCCATTTAAATCTAGCCGTTATATATCGCTCACCACTTCTGCTCAACAGGCACAACTCGTAAAATCTTCATGTTTGGTCTTATCGGTCACCTTACCAGCTTAGAACATGCCCAAGCCGTCGCTAAAGACTTAGGCTTTCCAGAATATGCAGATCAAGGGCTGGATTTTTGGTGCAGTGCCCCACCACAAACAGTAGATCGGATTACGGTCACAAGTATTACCGGGCAACAGATTGAAGGCTATTACATCGAATCTTGTTTTCTGCCGGAAATGCTAGCAACTAGACGCATCAAAGCAGCGATTCGCAAAATCCTCAATGCTATGGCTCACGCCCAAAAACAGGGAATTCAGATTACTGCTCTCGGTGGATTTTCCTCGATTATTTTTGAAGAATTCGGTCTTTACCAGAATAAACAAGTCCGGAATGTCGAATTAGATTTTGACAGATTTACGACTGGTAACACACATACTGCATATATTATCGCACGGCAGGTCGAGCAGGGTGCGGTCAAACTAGGGATCGAACTGAGCAAAGCGACAGTCGCAGTCGTGGGGGCGACAGGTGATATCGGCAGTGCCGTATGTCGCTGGATTGACAAGCGCACCAATATTGCCGATCTGCTATTAGTAGCTCGCAACCAGGAACGCCTGCAAAACCTCCAAGCTGAGCTGGGACGTGGCAAAATTGTCGAGTTAGAGGCTGCTTTGCCCCAAGCTGATATCATCGTCTGGGTGGCTAGTATGCCAAAAGGGGTCGAAATCGATGCGACTACTCTCAAGCAGCCCTGTCTATTGATTGACGGTGGTTATCCCAAAAATTTGGGCACTAAGATTCAGGCTCCCGGTATCCATGTGATGAATGGGGGGATTGTCGAGCATTCTCTCGACATCGACTGGAAAATCATGAACATCGTCAATATGGATGCTCCCGCTCGCCAGCTCTTTGCGTGTTTTGCCGAAGCGATGTTATTGGAGTTTGAGAAACTGCACACGAGTTTCTCCTGGGGACGCAATCAGATTACGATCGAGAAAATGGAACAAATCGGTCAAGCCTCACTCAAGCACGGTTTTCGACCGCTATTATCGTTTGTCGGGGGTTAGTCCCGCCGCAATGGTAATTGGCGCATCATGCAGGTAAGTAGAGCGTTCGTGGATATACTCGATTGATGATGGCTTTGGCTGAAGCCTATGGCGGGCAGTGCCCACCCTACATTTTTTTACTCCCAGCTCCCAACTCCCAACTCCTAACTCCCAACTCCCAGTCATGGCTGCTCCCAACGAAAAGAAGCCCTTTTTATTAGAATTTGAAAAACCGTTAGCCGACTTACAGCAACGGATCGATCGCATTCGCGAACTTGCTGAAGAAAGTAGCGTCGATATCTCCAGTCAGATTTTACAATTGGAGACTAAATACGTGCAATTGCGCGACGAAATTTTTAGTAGCCTCACTCCCGCTCAGCAGCTCCAACTAGCTCGTCACCCGCGTCGTCCGAGTACGCTCGACTATATTCAGGCAATTTGTGATGAATGGATCGAGTTACATGGCGACAGGCGCGGTAAAGACGATCCGGCTTTGATCGGCGGTGTAGGCAAGTTAGCCGGGATTCCCGTGGTGCTACTAGGGCACCAAAAGGGGCGGGATACCAAAGATAACGTAGCGCGAAATTTTGGGATGGCGGCTCCTGGGGGCTATCGCAAGGCAATGCGCTTGATGGAACATGCCAATCGATTTGGGATGCCAATTCTAACGTTTATCGATACGCCGGGGGCTTGGGCGGGCTTGGAGGCAGAGGAGTTAGGACAGGGTGAAGCGATCGCGTATAATCTACGGGAGATGTTTCGGTTGGATGTACCAATTATTTGTACGGTAATCGGTGAAGGTGGCTCTGGTGGAGCCTTGGGCATTGGGGTCAGCGATCGGTTGATGATGTTTGAACATGCGGTGTACTATGTAGCTAGTCCCGAAGCTTGTGCCTCAATTTTGTGGAAGGATGCCGGGAAAGCACCCCAAGCGGCTGAAGTTCTGAAAATTACCTCTAAGGATTTGAAAAACTTAGGCATTCTCGACCAGATTTTACCAGAACCGCTCGGTGGGGCACATGCGGACTCCGTTCGCGCGGCGGCGGTACTCAAAGATGCCATCCTCAAAAATCTGCATCAGTTACGAGTACTACCATCAGCCGAGCTAAGATCGCTCAGATATGATAAGTTTCGACAGATGGGAGTATTCACCCAGTAAGTGGGTAGACGTAATTATTTACAAGATAGATTATCTCTGAAACCTAGCTGGTGGGCAGTGCCCACCCTAATCGATATCTATTCCCTATTCCCTATTCCCTATCTAATTTAGTCCCGATCCCCAAGTCCGATCGACCATCACTCGATCGATGCTATAATCAACTCGTAACAAAAATTTACATATCGCTCACTTCTGGGCAAACTTCCTGGACTAGATGAATCCGATTGCAACAACTAATCGAACGGCATTAATTACGGGCGCAAGCAGTGGCATTGGCAAAGCCACAGCACTAGCTTTTGCAAAAGCAGGCATTAATCTAGCATTGCTAGGGCGGTCTGAGGATAAACTAATGGCAGTAGCAGCCGCTGCAACCACGCTTGGTGTGACAGCCAAAACATACGTGGTAGATTTAGCTCAAATCGATCGAGTTGCGATCGAGATTGCCGCAATTGCCGCAGACTTTGACAATTTAGATATTCTCATCAATAATGCGGGGATGGCTTATACTGGAGCGATCGCCGATACGCCCCTAGCCGATTGGCAACGCATTATCGACCTAAATCTCACCAGCGTTTTCCAATGTATCCAGGGAATTTTGCCGCAGATGCGCCAACGCCAATCTGGGATAATTGTGAACGTATCTTCGATCGCTAGCAAACAGGTATTTCCCAATTGGGGTGCTTATTCGGTCAGTAAATTTGGGCTGATGGCACTAACTAAAGCCATTGCTGGTGAAGAACGCGCCAACGGCATTCGCGTGAGTGCAGTCTGTCCGGGTTCGGTCGATACGCCACTCTGGGATACAGATACCGTCCAAGCCGACTTCGATCGATCTGCTATGCTGACCGCCGAAGCGGTTGCTCAAGGCATCCTCTACGCCGTGCTTGCGCCTGGTGGTGCAGTAGTTGAAGAACTAATTATCATGCCCAGTGGTGGAGCTTTATAGTTCTACAATCGGTCTACCAATCCGGGTTTTGACTCCGCTCATTTATTTTCATATCTATTTAGACCAAACATGACTATTTCATCCCCTCAAAGTGGTAACTCTGCTGGTAAAGATCGCCTTAATAATATTAATCCCAGACCCGATCGTAATACTCTTAATGGCGCGCCAGTAAAGATTCACGATCCAGAAGAAGTTAGCCTAGAAGATATGATGGACTCAGTTCGTCAAATCATCTTAGGAGTAGGCGAAGATCCAGAGCGAGAAGGATTGCTCAAAACTCCCAAACGAGTTGCTGAATCGATGCGATTTTTGACGAGTGGTTACAACCAATCGCTCGAAGAGATCATCAATGGCGCGATTTTTGATGAAGGTCATAACGAGATGGTGCTCGTTCGCGACATCAACTTTTTTAGCATGTGCGAACATCACATGTTGCCATTTATGGGTAGAGCGCATGTTGCCTACATCCCCAACCAAAAAGTCGTTGGCTTGAGCAAACTCGCCCGCATCGTCGATATGTATTCCCGCCGGATGCAGGTTCAAGAACGCCTCACCCGTCAAGTCGCCGAGGCACTGCAAGAAGTTTTAGAACCCAAGGGTGTCGCGGTAGTGATGGAAGCCAGCCACATGTGTATGGTCATGCGCGGCGTCCAAAAACCTGGTTCGTGGACAGTTACCAGTGCGATGCTAGGTGCCTTCCAAGAGGATCAGCGCACTAGAGAAGAGTTTCTTAATCTCATTCGTCATCAGCCAGCGTTTATGTAGGAAGGAGATGGGAGATGGGAGATGGGAGATGGTAGTAAAGATGTGGGTGTTCTTCGATCTAGCGATATCTAAATTCTTACCCACTCTCTCCCATCTCTCATCTACCCTCTCCTCTTCCGGCAGCGTTCGGAACAATATTTGACCTCATCCCAATTGGATTCCCACTTCTTGCGCCAAGTGAATGAAAGATTGCAAACGGGACAGATCTTCGTGGGCAGATCGGATTTTGCTCGGTGTCGCGGCATTACAGTTAATCGATCGATAAATTTACAGTGAGTAGCTCTCTCTATCATATTCGGATTGTCTTAGTAGAGCCAACGGGTGCCCTAAACATCGGCGCGATCTCGCGGGTGATGAAAAATATGGGATTGACACAATTGGTAATTGTGAATCCTCAGTGTGACGTTTTTGGCGAAGAAGCTAGCCGCATGGCAGTACATGCGATCGATGTCTTAGCGACAGCGAAGATCGTTCCAGACTTACCGACTGCGCTCCAGGGTTGTACGCGCGTAATTGCCACTACAGCGCGAGATCGGGCGCTTCCAACGCAGCTCGAAACACCCAGACAAGCTTTACCTTGGCTGGTAGAGAGTACCGAGCCGACAGCATTAATATTTGGACGGGAAGATAGTGGCTTGACTAATGCCGAATTAAATTATGCCACTCGCTATCTTCGGATTCCAGTCGGCTCTAGTTATAGTTCGCTCAATTTGGCTCAAGCAGTTGGCGTTTGTGCTTATGAATTGCAGATGTGTGCGATCGATCTAGCTGAAGATTTACCGATTCAGCAGGCCCAAATACCGCTACAATCTGACGTAGCACCAGTAGAATTAGTCGAAGGATATTATCAGCAGTTAGAGACATTACTGCTCGATATCGGCTATCTATTTCCCCATACAGCACTGCATCGGATGGAAAAACTGCGCCGTCTCTACAATCGCAGTCAACTTTCACCAAATGAAGTCGCTTTATTACGCGGAATCTTAAGTCAAGTCCGGTGGGCGCTCGATCGACAACAAGGCTAGAGGAACGGCTTACAATTTGAAAATACCGACTTTCCCGCGCTTGTAACCGAGTTACAATTTCGATCGCGCACAGCCGAGCAGATCTAATACTTCGTTGAGTCTATCCTTGAATGCCGTCACATTAGGCAGATCGGTCATGCGATCGATATCGATCTCCCCATCATCAATTTTATTATTAAGCAATATTCTCGTTTCCGGCTCACCTAGATTATTTTCTAGCTGCTTTTTGAGAGAATTAGGTGAATTTTTACTAGCTGACTCATATTCAAGTTTTACACAATCCTTGTACTTGTTTTCTAAAGCACACAAAACCCAAGCTTCGGAGATGGGAATAGGGATCATGGGAACTCCAGTAGAAAGTTTTTCACGACTGAATCCATCTAGTATCGATTTAAACCGAATTGCCCATTTGTTTTTCTGAGAACTTCTTTTACCATCACTATCTACAAAAAGTACAACAATCAATGGGATTGTATCGCCAATATCTTTCTTTTTTTGATGAGCTATTATAGCTAATGCTCTAGCTCTTTTAAATAATTCTCTTGTTTCATCGTCAACATTTTTTCCTTTTCAAGATTGAGCTGGAAGACTTCTCGCTTTTTTTGTTAACTCAGTCTTGGATACAATAGTATATGTTTTTTCCTTGATAAATGAATAGCCAATTTTACGATCGATCCAATTATCAATTAATTTTGTCATTGGGCCAAATTCTTTATCGTTTACACCTGTATCAGTCGATCCCTCTCCACTTAATATTAAGAACATCATAAACCCTCGATGATTTCCTCATTAAGTTGAGTTAATAAGGTATCTTCATAAACTTCACCCGCACCCATCACCGTTAGCTTCTCACGCATCGCAGGAATATCGAATAACCGGATCGCTTGTGTTGCTCCACTCTTGGCTTTATATATATAGATAACACCCGCGATCGCGACATCATCTTCGAGGTAATTTAAAACCATCGGACTATGAGTAGTAATCAATACTTGCGGATCGGATTCAACTAATTCATCTACCACAAACTCAATTAATTCAGGGTTAATGCCATTTTCTATTTCATCTAGCAGCAAGAAACTTTGCTCTTTAGATAGTTGAGCAAAAACCGCCAGCATCCGCAGAAATCAATCAGCGACATGTCGAGCTTCCGTCTTGACGATCGTATCACCAAACTGCTCTTGAATGGTAAGACTTTTCCAGCCAGAACGTAGCGATAATATATCGAGATGTTTGAATTGTGGATAAACTTTAGCCAGCTTTGCTTGAATGATATCCCGTTTTGCTTCACCAATTTCATGTAAGAATGCCGACAGCTTCTCACCACCTAATCCTAAACTATTACCTGCATCTCTAGTCCTTTGTCTGAGTAGTTCAGGGGCTAGTAGATCTAGAGCATGTAGATTTGCAAAGAATTTCTTGAATTCATACAATTCCTTTGGCAACTCAGATTCTTTAATTTGTGATATCACAGATCCCTGATAATTAGAGGTAATTCTTCCAGCAATCACACTCTCTTGAACATAGCCAATTATTCTTGGGCTATCATCTATTTCACATATAGTTAAAATATTGTAATTTCTATCTGCTACTTCTAAAATTTGATATTCATCCCATTCTATCGATTCATTAGTGCATTGTAATGTTGTACGATTAAAGCTGCCATGCCAAATAATTTCAAAGTTTTCAGAATGTATAAGTAAGACTTCAAAGTTAATATTTTTCTTACGAGTCAATTTTGAACTAAGATCGGAAGATTCCCACTGCCTCTGTTTGAGCCAACCACTCAGATCGCCTCTAACTTGTTGAGACAAAAAATCAAGAAATTGCAATACTGTAGATTTCCCTGAACCATTTAGCCCAACTAAACAGCTAAACTTGGCTAAAGGTAACTCAAAATTAACTAAAGATTTAAAATTATCGATTTTGATAGATTTAATTTGCATATCTTTAGACAAAAATTCCGTAAATGCCAGAACACCTACGGAATCTAACATACAACTTTTTGACATTAAATCAACTACTCAACCGTCACCGATTTGGCGAGGTTGCGAGGCTGGTCTACATCTAATCCGCGCATGGCGGCAATGTGATATGACATCAATTGCATCGGAATAACTGTTAGTACTGGCGATAATAATTCATCGACATCTGGTACGGGTAAAACCTTGTCAAAGATCTCTGCTGCATCCTTATCGCTGGCGGCTACTACCCCATACAAATGTGAATCTCGTGCCTTGGCTTCTTGGGCATTAGAAACCGCTTTCTCATATACTTTCCCTGGCATGGTAATCGCAATTACGGGTACCTTAGCATCGAGGAGTGCGATCGGGCCGTGTTTCATCTCGCCGGAGGGATAACCTTCGGCGTGGATATAGCTGATCTCTTTGAGTTTTAGGGCACCTTCTAGGGCGATCGGGAAGTTGATGCCGCGACCGAGGAAGATGGCATCGTGGGTGTCGAGGAAGCTGTGGGAGAGTTCTTCGATGTATTTTTCTTGGGTTTCGAGGATGACTTCGATTTGGGAGGGGAGGACTTTTAAGCCAGCGATAATTTCGGCGAGGCGATCGGGTGTAATAGTCCCGCGACGATGGGCGAGGTCGAGCGAGAGGAAGTAAAACGCCATCAACTGACCCATGAAGGTTTTGGTGGCGGCTACGCCGATTTCCATGCCTGCGTGGGTGTCGATGACGCAATCGACGACGCGGGCGATCGCGCTATCGGTACGATTGGTGACGGCG
>NZ_JANLWO010000063.1:0-10546 GCF_031364565.1 Chamaesiphon sp. OTE_20_metabat_361 | reverse complement strand
CAGTGGTGAAGGTAGTTGGCTCTAGGAGCGACTTTCGTCGATTCCGCTGGGCTGTTTCCCTCGACCGCTTTACTAATATATCTTGTCTGCCTAGGATTGTCAACCCTTTTTGGGAAATTTGTTTAATCCTCGGCTGCGTCAAGCTTTGCGATAGATGTTGGGGCTGAGATCCCTACTTTTTAAGAATGTTTTTTGTCTGGTCTTGCCAAAAATAATCAATCGGATCGCTGTATTATACGGTGTGAAATGATTTGCGCGATTTGACAAGCCTGGAAAATATTGATGATTGCTGCTTAGTTGTTTCGGGTAAGCATAGATCGAGATTGTAGTTTATCAAACGACACAGATCGGCTCAACCTGCTTTGACTGTTACGGAATACAGGCTTTTGCAAGCTGTCTAGTTGCAAGCGTAGAAGAAGTTTTAATGTCACCAGACTGTAGATTCTGAAGGGGCAATCGTTAGCACTCGATCGTGATAGCACAGGAAAATAAGCTCGTTGAAACCCGATCGAGTCGGACTAGCAGAGGTAGACAGTTAAAGATGGAGCGAGGATCGTTATACACATAATCCAAGTTGCTACTTAATACTTAAAGTGGTTGAAGCCACTGTCTTGCAAGTCGGCATTTGAGGAATAAATCTGAGTAGCATAAGAGTTAAGTCTGTGAAAGCTAGACTCAAATAGGATTGTTACAGCAGCATAAGACCATATTTACATTGAAAAGAATGTTATGATCTATATACGTTTGCCGCTCGATCTTCAGCGATAAGGAGCAAGAGTCGGGGACTACAATCACTACTCTTGTCGTTCACACTACATGGTTTTTTGGAAAAGTTTATTTAGTGGTGGCGATACGGCTACTGAAGCTAAAGCAGGTACCTTCGTTGATACTGCTGTAAAAGTAACTGGACTCAATCTACCTCAGAACAGTCAAATTTTTTTCAGTACAGATCGAGATCTCGATTTATACGAGCTAGAAGAGCTATGCGATATCGTCGGTTGGTCGCGGCGTCCGCTTCGCAAGGTCAAGAAAGCACTTCAGAATAGTTTTATTGTGGTTTCGATGTGGGAAGTCAGGGGTGCGACAAAGAGAATGATCGGGTTTGCCCGCGCTACCTCTGATGGTGCATTTAATGCGACTGTTTGGGATGTGGTGGTACATCCTGATTTTCAGGGTCAGCGCTTGGGTAAGGCGATGATGAAGTATACGATCGATAAGATCCGCGCTGAGGATATTAGCAATATTACGTTGTTTGCTGATGCTCATGTGGTGGGCTTTTATGGTGGCATGGGATTTGTTGAAGATCCTGAAGGTATTAAGGGAATGTTTTGGTATCCCGACTAGGTTTAAGTAATTTTTAGACCTTAACGATCGAACGTGCCAATCGTATGTTATGATGGTTGAGACAAACAACGGGGTGTAGCGCAGCTTGGTAGCGCGCCTGCTTTGGGAGCAGGATGTCGTAGGTTCAAATCCTGTCACCCCGATTTTTAAAACATCTATATCTAGCGAAAAGTTCTTGTGAAGATGCCAATTTAGGCACTATGGCAAGAATTTTTTGTCGTTAATGGGGTGATTGCAAGTATTAGCGGCGCTCGTCGCTCCGGTGAACCAATGAGCTTCGCCTGAAGCACAAACTATCGATATCAATGTGGTAACTGATGTATCCAAAACGATAGTTCGGGAATAGTAATGACACTTTTCAGGTATCCTCTAAACGATTGCTCAGTCACTACTGATATCAAAATATTCTCGCCAATAACTAATTAGGCCGTTTCTTACCTCAATGACGATTGCGTCATCCGAGTAACTACGCTGCCCTGTAGCTTTCTCGGTGTCCTCATAGTGCCATTCCACCGCAGCACGATTGCCATCGACGATCGTGCGCTGAATGGTAATCGTCACATCGGTATAATATTGCCCAAACTTGGCAATTTCTTCCCGAATTTTAGCCTGCCCTTGCCACCGTTGACCGGGGACAATAAGCTGGGCATCAGGTGTAAATAACTGCGCTAAGGCATCGGCATCACGAGCGACCCAGGCATCTTTGGCGAGGACAATCAGGGCGTGCATCTGTTGGGGCGATGAAATATTTTGAGTTTCAGATAGATCCATATGAGGTATTAAGTTAGCAAGGATAAGTCCGATCTCCGAAAGCTAGTAGCATCGGTTAAAGCCATTGGTAGAGATTAATTGACGATTAAATTCCGTTCGAGAGTGAAATATGCGTAACTTCAGTTTTATTGGCGATCGAGGAGATCGAATACTTTTTGGCGATTTGGCTGTACTTTTAACTGTATGGTATGTTATTTTCTAGTCGGCAGCGATCGATTTGGTTGGAAATAATCATAAAAAGTTAAGTTTAATAACTAGTTGTCAAGAATCATGTACTTTAGCTCAGAGCATAGGATAAGAAGATTGAAGCAATAGTTCCCTAGCATGAGTTAAACCGATTAGAATAGCCTGAGTTAAGTACTAAAAAAAGATCGCACAGCCGAGCGATTATTTATCGTAGCTATGGGTAAACCAACCGGATTTATTGAATACCGCCGCGAAGTCGAAGGCGAACTCGCACCACTCGATCGCATCCACAACTGGGATGAATTTCATCTGCCTCTGCCCGACGAAAAGCTCCGCCAACAAGGAGCTAGATGTATGGACTGCGGTACGCCCTTTTGCCATACGGGAACAGTAATTGCTGGCATGGCGAGCGGTTGCCCGATTAATAACCTGATTCCCGAATGGAACGATCTGGTCTATCGCGGACTCTGGCGTGAAGCTCTCGATAGACTGCACAAAACCAATAACTTCCCCGAATTCACGGGTAGAGTTTGCCCCGCACCTTGCGAAGGTTCCTGCGTACTGGGCATCCATAACCCCCCAGTGACGATTAAAAGCATCGAACACTCGATCGTCGATAAAGGCTGGGAAGAGGGTTGGATCGTCCCCACACCCCCCGCAAAACGCACGGGCAAGAAAGTCGCGATCGTCGGTTCTGGCCCCGCTGGACTCTGTGCCGCCGCCCAATTGAATCAAGCTGGACATTGGGTAACAGTATTTGAACGTGCGGATAGACCAGGCGGACTGCTGATGTACGGCATCCCCAATATGAAGCTAGAAAAAGAGCAAGTCGTCCTCCGCCGGATCGAACTCCTGGAAGCCGAAGGGATCGCCTTCAAGTGCAACGTGGAAGTCGGTAAGGATGTCACTGCCGAAGATTTGCGTAAAGACTACGATGCTGTCATCCTTTGCACTGGAGCCACCAAACCCCGCGATCTCCCGATCGAAGGTCGTCAGCTTAAAGGCATCCATTTCGCGATGGAATTTCTCACGGCTAATACTCAAGCCGTTTTAGACGGTAGAGAAAATAGTGACTTTATCTCCGCAGCAGGTAAAGATGTCATCATCATCGGTGGTGGCGATACGGGTACCGATTGCGTCGGGACATCGATCCGCCATGGCTGCAACAGCGTCGAGCAGCTAGAAATCATGCCCACACCACCCCTCAAACGCGCTGCCGACAATCCCTGGCCGGAATGGCCGAAAGTCTATAAAGTAGACTATGGACAAGCAGAAGCCGCCGCTAAATTCGGAGCTGACCCCCGCGCCTACCTCACCACCGCCACCAAATTTGAGGGCGACGCCGATGGTAATGTTACCGCCGTTCATACCGTCCAAGTCCAGTGGGAGCGAAACGAGCAGGGACAATTTGCGCTCAAACACGTCCCAGGTACCGAGAAAGTCAATCCGGCTCACCTAGTATTACTAGCAATGGGATTTCTCGGCCCCGAACAGCCGTTAGTCGATGCGCTGGGTTTAGATAAAGATCCGCGTAGCAATATCAAAGCCGAACATGAAAAGTACATCACGAGCATTCCTGGTGTCTTTGCTGCTGGCGATTGTCGGCGCGGCCAAAGTTTGGTCGTCTGGGCATTTAATGAAGGTCGCGGTGCCGCTCGTGAATGCGACCTGTATTTGATGGGCAGTACTGACTTGCCTTAGATAATCTGGTCTGAACTATGATTTAGAATGATTTAAGGATGGACTATGATGAGCTGCTATAAAAAAATCATAGTCTATCTGTTAATCATTCCAAATCACAGTTTAGACATTAATCGACAAATATATTGAGGTAAATACTATGCAATCGCTGCAAACTGTCTACGAAAATCTCAAACAGATCGATCGAGTCGATGCGACTACTAGTGCGGCATATCGTCAATCGGCACAAGAAGTATTAGCCGATCCTGCAATTAGTCTGGAGTGGCGCAAGGCAATATCCGATCGACTCAATCAAGTCAATCATGAGTTGACTGTTCATGCTCATGTTGATGACGATAGCTATTAATTGAGTTGAGAGATTGTATGTTGGGTAGCGCACCAAGCACAGCGAAGCGAAACCCAACAACACCAATATTTGATATCAATAATATTACGTGACCGTCAATCGAACACTGGGATCGTTGGGTTTCGTGCCTCAACCCAACCTACACTCAGAAAAATTACTATTCCCTTATTTTGCCCTTCTAAATAGATGTACCGCCCGACAAATAAACCCATCACTAGAAAATGTACCCAACCCAGCGCGGCGGCTCCCTCATTGGCAATGAAGCGGGCGATTTCAGGTAGTTTGGGATTGGCAAGTGCTGCTGAGTCGGGATCGTTGGCGTAGCCTACCGGAGGTAATCGCGACAAAGAGCAGGTAGATATATAGTCCAGCCAGGGTGATGAATGGTAGTGGGGAAGAAATTACCTTGCGGGTAATCCCGAAATATATGACGATGTTAATCCTGCTTTGTATTTCGTTGGTACAACCAGGCAGATAGCATCTCAGCCAGACTAGACCATATAATCTTTGGCTCACCTCCCTCAACGCTCACCGCATAAATCGGAGAAATGTCTTTCTGTTCCTCACTTGCCATTACAGCCCATATCACATCATTCTCAAAGCTCATAATTGGAAATAGATGCGGATCTATTTTATAATTTGAAAATCCTTGATACATATACATTGCACTCTGAAGATCCAACAAGGATTCTTCCCATCCAGTTTTATTTAATATAAAGTAATTATTGAATGAATTCCAATCTTTACTTCCTATACCAATAGGAAAAATTCCATTAGCTCTCTGGTAAAGTCTATGAAATTCTACAGAAAGTTGAAAAGGATAATTTAATGTGATTTCTTGGATTTGCGCTGGACTAAGTTTTGGCGGATGATTTCCACGATCGTACATGTCTTGATTTAGCTCTTTAATTCTTTCTTGGGACGGAACTAATGCTACTCCACAGGTATGCTCTTCATTAGTAAATTCCCAGTCTAGCCCATAAATTTCCCATGTTTGTATGAGCGGAGGACAACAACGAAAGCCAATGTAGAAATATCCTTGTAAGTATGTTAACTCATTATTTTGCTGTTCTACAAGTATTGAAATATCATCAATCACATCATTGATTGACCTACAAAAAGCTGCCTCAATCTCAGATGGTTCAGATTGAGGATAAACGTCCCCTGCTAAAATATTATGCCATCTTCGATGTAATAATTTTGTTGAATCATCTAATGTCGGCTCTGGTATACATTCACCTGAATTATCTGCTTTAATTTCATTCATAAGCAATAAACTTCCAATTTACTTGACTATTACTGGGTTTTAAATTTATTCACCCCAGTCTACAGATAATTAATTTAGAAAAGCCCTCAGATCCTCGATCGATTCAATCATCTCATCATTGTTCGGGTTGCACTATTTTAGCTGCTGAATTAGAGATCGATCGACTTAACCTTTCAATATATACTGTTGCTGCTACTCACATTCTACACCCACGCGGATTTCTGATTACTGCCGCAACCTGTGGGTACCCATAAAGGGCACCCCTACACAATCGATCTGTAGGGGTGCCCTTTATGGGTACCCGAAGATCGATGCTTTTACCAATGTTTATAGACTGATGTAAGACACAATCTTACCCATAAACTCCCAATTTACTCGATACCTTACTTGGCACTCCAAACGGGATGGAAGAGGTAGAAACGATCGATTTGACTGGTACTAGTTGCACCGCACACGCTTTGAGTTCGGGTTGCAACGAATCGGGACAGGCGGCATCGTGGGTAAACAGATTGGCTTCGGCATCTTTTGCCCACAATTCGCCCCAGTGCATCGGTACGAATACCGTACCGCGATCGATCGCCGCTGTCACTAGTGCTGGAAATCTCCCGGTACCGCGCCGCGATCGAATTTCAATCATTTCGCCATTTTCGATTTGCAATCTGGCGGCATCTTTGGGATGAATTTCGACGAAGGGATCGGGGTGCATCTGTTGGAGTTTGGGGATGCGTCCGGTGCGGGTCATCGTATGCCAGTGACCGTACAATCGCCCGGTGGTCAACACAAATGGATATTCGGGGTTGGGTGGCTCGGCGAGTCCTTTGGAGTGGCACGCGGCAAATTTGGCGCGTTTGTCGGGGTGGTGAAATTGGAGGTTGGTGTAGAGGCGTTTGCCGTACTGGGTTTTGCAGCCTGTGGGGTGCGGCCATTGAGTCGGGCCGTTATCTTTGAGATATTGATGGCTCAATCCGGCGATGTCACAGGGGCGACCCGCGCTGACTTTGGCAAATTCCGCATACACGTCAGCACTATTTTTAAACCAAAACTCGTCTTTAAAGCCCAGTCGCCGCCCGACTTCGGCAAAGACTTCCCAATCTGCTTTGGCTTCGCCGGGAGGCGTTCTAAATGCCGGACACAGGGTAACTGTCCGCTCGGAGTTAGTCATCACGCCCGTTTTTTCGCTCCACTGAGCGGCGGGGAGGAGGACGTGAGCGTATTTAGCGGTTTCGGTGGGGTAATAGGCATCCTGATGGATCGTAAAAGGCGATCGCATTAAGGCGGCTTTGGTACGATTGATATCGGGCATACTAACTGCCGGATTGGTGGCTACAATCCACAGCAAGCCGACAGATCCGGTCTCCATGCCTGTTATCATCTCCCAGGCAGTTTTACCTGTATTGGGGGAGATTCTACCTGGGGGTAAATTCCAAAGCTGCTCGATTTCGGCGCGTTGTGCGGGATTCTTGACGAGGCGATAGCCGGGGAGAATGTGGGCTAGCCCGCCAGCTTCGCGTCCGCCCATCGCATTGGGTTGTCCGGTGAGTGAAAATGGCCCCGCGCCCGGTCTACCAATCTGCCCGGTCATCAGGTGCAGGTTGATAATGTGGCGGACTTTGGCGGTACCTTCGCTCGATTGATTGACGCCCATCGACCAGAGCGAGAGGACATTATTAGAGGCACCCCACCATTTAGCTGCTTTTTCGAGGTCGGCTTGAGCGATGCCACATTTGGCGGCAACGATGTCCGGGGGATACTGTTGAATTACTTCAGCAAAGGCGGCGAAGTTGCTGGTACAGGATTCGATAAATTGTTGGTCTATTTTGCCCGCGCGCAGGAGTAAGTGAGCAATCCCATTTAAGAGGTCGATATCGGTGCCGGGAGTAATTGCTAGATGGAGATCTGCGGCTTCGGCGGTAGCGGTACGACGCGGATCGACGACGACTAATTTAACTCGATCGTGTTGTTTGTGATACTTTCTGAGGCGATTAAAGATAATAGGATGACACTCAGCGGTGTTCGTCCCAATTAGAAAGGCAAAATCTGTCTTCTCGATGTCATCGTAACAACAAGGCGGCCCATCTGCGCCAAAACTCTGGATATAGCCAGATACCGCCGAAGACATGCACAGCCGCGAATTGGCATCAAAATTATTGGTACCCAAGCAACCTTTCAGCAGTTTTTGGGCGGTATAGTAATCCTCGGTCTGAAATTGCCCCGAACCATACATGCAGATCCCATCGGCACCGTGAGTATCTAGTACCGTCTGCATTCGATCGACAATCCGCGTATAGGCTTCTTCCCAACTTACCCGCTTGAATGGTTGGTCGAGGCTATCTCGCACCATCGGGTATTGTAAGCGATCCTTATATAGCGACTCACTAATTGTCGCCCCTTTGACACATACCATCCCCTGACTCGAAGGGTGCGACTTGTCGCCCATTACCTTCCAAATCGGCACGCCACTACTATCCCGATGCACCGATTTTCCCGGTACAGCGGGGGGTGAAGCCTCTAACCCACAGCCGACACCGCAGTAAGGGCAAAGTGTTTTGGTTGTGTCAGTCATGAGTTAGGGGGTAGGGGGTAGAGGGTAGAGGGTAGAGGGTAGGGAATAGGGGATAGGGGATATGGGATAGGGGATAGAAAGAGGTTGAATATTTATAAGGTTAAGAAGTGTATCGATCGAGTCAGCTTAATGCTGGATCTGCAAGGTAACGATTCTGTCGAAAATATTCTGTATTTGAGACTACTAAAAATTTGTGGCTAGGATTCGATCGTGGCAAGTAGTGACTTATGACTGAGATTCTTTGGCAGTCGCTCTCAAGAATGTCTGACTGAGCAGGATACCCGTACAACTGAGAGCAAAAACAATCAGCAAGCCAAACCCGAGCGTATAGCTCCCTGTCATGTCCCGACAAATTCCCAACACAATCGGTGGAAAAAAGCCACCCAATCCACCCGCCGCACCGACTAATCCGGTCACGCTACCAGTTTGGTGCGGGAAATATTGAGGTACGAGTTTGAACACGCCACCATTTCCCAAGCCAAATAAGATCGCACAGCCGAGGGAGCCAAGAGTAAATAGCCAAATCGAATTAGTAGCCATCAACCAACTAATTAGGGCAATCCCTAGAAATATGTAGAGTAGCAGCTTTTGACCGCCGATGCGATCGCTCAGCCAGCCACCCACGGGGCGCGATAGAGTTGCAACTAAGACAAATATGGCCGTTCTCGCACCAGCATCCGGCGGAGTGAGCGCAAAAACTTCTTTGTATAAAGTAGGCAAATAAATACTTAATGCGACGAAGCCACCAAAGGTGAGCGCGTAAAAGACACTCAACACCCAAGCCAATTTCTCAGTCTTTAAGACAGCAATATTTTCTGCTAAAGATTTCGACTTGCTCGGCGGCTTGGCATTATTAGCACTCAGCGCAAAGATCCCGCCCCAGACTACCGCCGCCGCACTAAACACCAAAAACGTCGCCGGAATGCCGATTTGACCTGCTAAAACTGGCCCCCCAAATACCGCCACCGATTGACCGATATTCCCTGCACCATAGATTCCCAGCGTAGTGCCCTGCTGACTCGGTGGAAACCACCCAGAGACAAAAGCAACCCCCACAGCAAAAGAGGTACCTGCTAGCCCCATCCAGAAGCCCCAGAATAACAGACTGGGATAGGAATGATTGAGAAATAACGCCGTAGCTGGCACGATCGTGAATGCTAATAAGATACTAAATACAATCCGTCCGCCATATCGATCGGTTAGTAATCCCAAGGGGATGCGCCCTAGAGATCCTAATAAGACGGGAATGGCAATCATGACACTCGCTTGGGTAACGGATAGCCCCAATTCTTTCTTTAATAGAGGTGCTAAGCCGGAGATGATGCCCCAGTTGGCAAATGCTACTGCAAACGCCATTGTCGCGAGAAATAGATTTTGATTGGCAGGACGAGCGGATGTATTCATGAGCACAGAACAGACACTCAGAATATGATGTCACTAGATCGCGACACAAAAATGGGATAGACATCTAATATCTATCCCATTTCTAAAAATTTCGATGCTAATCTTGCATACCGAGTCTACTCTGAGGATAGATTATTGGCGTTATTGTTGGCGTAGCCTCGCAGAATGCGAATCTGAGGTACGATGTCCCACTTTGTCAAACATCCACTTCTCTAACACCTAAACCTAACACCTATCCTAATCCCGCATTCCAAAGCCACTTGGACTACTTATCGGTACAGCTTGAGCTTCCATCCCAGCAGCATCTAAGCCAAACGAATTTTGCGGTTCTTTGAGGAAGAACGCACACATGAAGGCGCAAACCAAGGCACCGATACCCATTGACGCAAATAATGTCGGTGCGTCAGTCAAGCTGAAAATAGTCAAATACACGACGCCGCCAAAGTTACCGTATGCGCCGACATTTCCTGCTACTTGTCCGGTAATTTCTTTCTTAATCAGCGGTACGATCGCAAATGTACCACCACAACCAGCTTGGGCGAATAGTGCCGAGAACATGGTGACGCCCACAGCGAGAGGCAATGCCCAGGTTTTATCGATTTGATGTGCTAAGAGATAAGCAACTCCAATCAATGCTGTGACAGTTGTCATCGTCCATTTCCGCGAACCAAATTTATCAGAGATAAAACCACCACTGGGGCGAGAAAAGAGGTTCAAGAAGGGATAACTAGCGGCAATCATCGCCGCCGCTGCGTGTTGGAGTCCGAATGTCTTCTCAAAGAAGACAGGCAACATCGACACCGCAGCAAGTTCGGAACCGAAGTTGGTAATATAAGTAAATTGCAATAAAGCAACTTGACTAAATTCATACCGCTCGGATGGTGCAAATTTCTTGCGCCCCAATACGACATCGCGATTGACTAACCAAGCTTGATAACTCTGGTACGCATATAGAGCAGCCAGC
>NZ_JANLWO010000878.1:0-2428 GCF_031364565.1 Chamaesiphon sp. OTE_20_metabat_361 | reverse complement strand
TTGCCCATGCAAATCCCGAACACGGGCTTCCAGCCGAGAAGAGCGCGCACAGTTTCCGTTGCTTCTTTTACGAGCGCGGGATTGCCAGGGCCGTTCGTCAGCATGATGCCGTTCGGGTTCCAGTCGCGAATCACGCGCTCGGGCGCGCGGCTCGGGAAAATCGCGACTTCGGAGCTGCGCGCTTGCAGCTCACGCAACGTATTTTCTTTGCAGCCGTAATCGAGAACCGCAATGCGCGGCCCATTGGCTTTAGCGCCCTTGCGAATTTCGATTTCGCGGCGAGTGACGGCTTGGACCCAATCGGTATCGATGAGTTTTTTCTTTTCAATGAGAATTGATGTTGGCATGAACTGGTGTCTGGGAGCGATGATGTCGGAGATATCGATCTCGATGCTGCTCTTATTTTAACAGGATTTCGGGATGGGAGCGAAAAGTGCCGATCGGGTTTTGTCAATCCTCGGAGCTGGTAACTACCAATTTATGACCTAATTGAGATAAATTTAAAACGTGACCGCCCGTGACTAAATAAACTGGGTTAGAAATCGCGCCAAATTGACGAGTTAACATGCCCAAGCGATCGCGAAATAACCGTCCGCTGGGATAGGCGGGTACTACGCCCCAACCAGTTTCTTCGGCTACCATGACGATCGTCGCTAAACTATCAGCCGATACAGCCAATAATTCCCGCGTCAAATTTTCCCACTCCGCGTTCGATCGATCGAGCAAATTTGCCACCCAGGTACCGAGGGAATCGACGAGTAGAAAGTCGTCCGCTAGCGCCGACTCGATCGTCTGTGCCAAGTCTACCACCGCCATCTTCGTCTGCCATGTATGTGGACGCCGCTGCTGATGACGATCGATCCGAGCTTGCCATTCGCGATCGTCAGGATCGACAGTTGCTGTGGCAATATAGGTAACAGCTTTGGTAGTTTGCCTTGCTAGCGTCTCCGCCCATTCACTCTTGCCAGAACGTGCTGCACCTGTGACTAAGATTGGTTGTTGTCGCGATTGAGTTATGCTGTTATCCATTCAAATCTTCTGTACTTCAACTTTAGAGCGACCAGTAGGCACTTGGCGATCGACTTTGAATCGTGGGGGCGAATATAATCTGAGTTTACGCGATCGATTGATAGATAACTTACCGATTTTTAGCTTTCGTCTGTAACCTGACGCCGCCTGACGAGAGCATGTATTTTGCACCTGTCAACCAGCCAGCGATTTGAGATGTCCATATCCACAGAGCGTAATTTAGACTTGAATACTCCACCAACTACCATCCAGGTTCCCAAATTTAGTCAGCTTCGGCAAGATGCCAACCCAATTTTGGCAGCACACATGCTGCAAGAAATTTATAAAATGGTGACGCAATGGCAGCAGGAGTTGGAGCAGATCGAGCGCGATCGTGTCAAGATTACTAGCGATGGGCCAATTTTAGCGGGGTGGTTGGAGTCGCGGACTTTTCAGCGAAATGCTACAGGGCAAGCGATCCCGACGCCTTATGTGACTGTGGAAGCGATCGGTTTAGCGACGATCGATCCTCAAGCTGGCTATCGGTTGTGTGGATTGGACGAACACGGACAACTGTGGACGCGAGCTTGTGAGATGACCGAGATTTTGGGCGTGAGTCAGGCAATTGCTAGGTATCAGCAACTAAAAGATTTGTCCGATCGTCAGCAGCAAGTCGAGCAGTATATTCGTCAAGTTCTCGAAGATTTAGTTCATCTGAGGTTAAAGTTATCAGATTAATTAATAATTAATAATTATTAATTAATCTACACCTTAGAAATATCGATCGCCGAGAGTTTCCATGCCAATCCATCTCGTTTTAAGATCAGACTGACATTTTTAGATCTGTTCACTTTATCAGTGATGTGAACGACAAAGCGATCGAATGATTCATAGCCCATTGTGATATTCGATTTTGCCAGATCTTTATCGAGCTGAGTTAGATCGATTTTGGCTTCAGGAATTTTATCGAACATGATTCGTTCGATTCCTTCAGGTGTCACCAATTTATCTACGACTGGATTTATAGCTTTTTCTACTAATTCTGAGGTTGCTTGTGGCGATTTTGTGCTGTCTTCAGCGATTTGCTTCAGTACTTGATCCTTAATACTTGCTTTGATATTTGTCTTTAGTTCTGGAAAGTTAATCGATTGCGACAAAGCATCAGCATTCCGATTTTCGGCGGCATTTTTGATACTATTGACTGTTAAGTATGGTGTATAGTAAGCTCCAATACATCCACTTACAGCGAGCGCAGCACCGATCGCGCCAGCGATAATCATTGTTTTTTTATCTGTGGATTTTAATTTTTTGTGCAGCTTCTCCGATAGAGAATCGAACATATGAGTTAATTGAGAATTGAGAATTGAGAATTGAGAATTGCGGATGCTAAAAGGATGTCTGAAAAGTTATAGCAGTGCTG
>NZ_JANLWO010000874.1:0-14077 GCF_031364565.1 Chamaesiphon sp. OTE_20_metabat_361 | reverse complement strand
TGACAGCATCCTGAAATATTCGATCGAATCTGGGTATTCTAGATACATGGTTATTTTCATGTTACAACTCATACCGTTAACGATCTGATAATTGACAAATTAATTGATGCCGCAGCAGTAGTTAGTACTTCGACCCCAGTGCTAGTGCTAGTTGTCGTTGCTGCAAGTATTCGGCGACTTCTTGCTGATGATTTAGATAAAACTAATGGTGCTATGGACATCTGACAATTTTAGAGCCGGATACTTGCAGCACAAACTCATCGACTAATTCGATCGATTCTACTACTGTCTCGATCTCGATCGAGTCTTTTGCTCTAGTAGTTCGATTTCCGCTAGAATCACGGCTGCGATCTTATTTTGTTTGCAAATAGAACAAGTCTTTAGTTTAGCAATAGCTTGTTCCAACAACTCACTCATATAAATCAGTCTAAACGAGATATTTCGCTATCATTGTCCACCACCAATTCAGAAAGTTTTTGATCTATCAAAAGTATCCGATTTTCTTGGGCAGCCCAAGCCAATACGGTTGGATCGTTTGCGCCGTAAAATTCGGTGTCTTGAACGCGGATAATGTCGATATCAGGTTGACGGCGTAATAATCCTCGCAGAATTGTGTTATCAAAGTTCTCATCCGCCAGCAATTTCAACATACCAATTTTTCTGCTCGACGTGCTAACAACCTATCTCGCAATCCTTGGGGGTCAAATTTTTGCTCGCTAATGAGTCGGATTTCTAGAGCTTGCTGTTGTCGTTGTTGCAAGTATTCGGCGACTTCTTGCTGATGATTTAAATAAAAACTAATGGTGTTATGGACATCCGACAATTTTAGAGCTGGATATCGATAGACGATTTCTTCGGCAGTTGCGCCTTGATTGAAGGCAGCTACGACTGTATCTAGGGTTACTCGTGTTTTACCTACTCTGGCGACACCATCGACATCAAGTTCGTTGGCGGAGCCTCTCCCCTGGAGAATCGGTATAGTTTGCGCTACGATTAACAGCATTGTCTAAATATCTCCTACTTCAATCACTTTTATCTGATGAATCATCCGTGTTGCTTTGTCCTGGTGGTAAGCGTAAACGGTTTTCTTGTTCCAACAGCGCATTTTTCAGTTGTAAAACTAGATTTTCTTGTTTGAGTTTTTCTTTTTCTCGTTCGTTGTTTGCCCTATCTTCATTTCGTTGAACTACTCGCGCCAAATTATCGACAGCCGATGTCAAATCTTTCAAGTCTTGCCTGAGTTCTCTAATATCTGCTGCATTCTTTTCAACTTGTCCCTTGAGAGTGAGAAGATCTTTGCCGAAGCTATATAGTTTTTCCCACATTATTTGATGAGTGATATCAAGTTGGCAATCATTTTTCTTGTATCTACTTTCAATCGATCGGTCTCTGCCTGATCTGCTTGAATGCGAAGATCGCTGAGTCCAATCTTGGCAAGGATAGTCTCTATCTCTTTCTCTTGTGATTCTTGCTTGTGGGTGTCTTTCTCTTGCGAAAGCTCTAGTTCTGGAGAAAAGGCGGCTTCCATAGGTCAATACCTCTGTTATTGTGTCGATCTACGATCGAGTCTCGATTCTACTATTATAAGCTATGTTCCAAGCTAGGCAATGCTTCTATCTCGATCGCGCCAGCATTGCTTTACCAAATCGGGCAATGCGAACATCGATCGCAATCACTCCAATTAATCTAGTTCGATCTGGCTGAGTATTAGTGTTGGTAGACGCGGAATATTGTTGAAGCCTTTATCGTTAGTCAAAAATCGATTGCAATTAAGATCGATCGAGGTAGCTGCATGGATAGCATCTGGAGTTTTTAAGTTGTGTTTAGCGCGTAGGTTAGTTGCTGATATTAATAAGCTCCTAGTTATTGGTATTAGTTCGATGCCAGAATCGAAGAGTAGTTTGTTATAGCTATCGACCGATTGTTGATTTTGGCTTTTGAGAGGTTTAACTAATACTTCTGTGATGATGAGTTCACTACTAATCAGCGAGATCTCACCTTCAGCAAATTTACGCCATAAAACTTCTAGAGTTTTCCAGAATTTCAAATCTACTTCTACCGTATAAATGAGGATTGATGAGTCGAGATATACTCGACTACCCTGCGGTATGTTCAATTTGTCCATACTGCCTTCTCTTCGAGGATTTCAGCATCGATTTCTTCTGGTGTCTTGAATGATGTTTGTTGCGATCGAAGGTTTGTAATAGTCTCTAATACTGAGCTTCGTTGTCTAGTATTAATATATTCGATGACCTGAATCTGCTCCGTTGATGACAATCGATCGATCTCTGCCAGTACTTGTTGTAATTGAGGACTCATCTTTCTACCTCTGAATACTTAATATCTATTTTAAATTGGTTTTCGTTGGTTGAAAACCTGCTTTCTCTTCTCTTCGAGAGGCTACGCCAACGAGACGCTACGCGAACGGCAAGCGCAAGTTCTAAAAGTTATCGAGTAACAGATCGTATTCGGCATGAGAACCAACCCAAAACCAGACAATCGAGTCTTCATCTAATTGCCCGACGGCTGGATAGTCTTTGTTGATGCGGACAGAGTAAATCGGTAATTTGGGATGAACTTTCTTAAATCGCAAGCTGGGATAACTGGGATCTTGCTGGAATTGGCGATATGCTCTGCGAGTCCGATCCTGAATTTGCTTTGGAAGATCGGCAAACATCTGACGAAACTTAGGAGTGGTAATAGATTTCACAGTGTCTCTGGATCTAACTCCTGCGTTTTGCCAGCGCGATGTTCTGCCATTGCTTCACCAGCAAGTTTAGCCAACAGATCGGGAGAACGCGCAAATGATTCGTCCCATCGATTATCGTCTTCGATTTCTTCTAGAATCATTGCGGCGATTGAATCCTGCTCACTAATAGGACGAGTTTTTAGTTTGGCAATAGCTTGTTCCAGCAATTTAGTCATACAAATCAGTCTAGGTATAGTTAATCTGGTCTAGTTTTATTTTAATCGTTGGCGTAGCCTCTTTTTAGAGAATCGATCGCCAACTCAGAAGGAAAAATTCAGTCAAGCGGCTTAATTCTATTGCTCTTCACTATTTTTGTTGATATGCTTGATGAAAAATACTAAATATATAGAATAGTCAAAATGTACTTCGTCGTCATATCATTTACATAATATTTGAGCGGCACAGGAATTGATTATGGCTCATTGCTGCTCAAGAAACTCATGACTCAAACTCAGTCGGAGGGATTAGATCTAAATTCCCGAAAAGAAGCACTCAGTTATGCGTATATTGATTGCATTACAACTACAGCAGGTTATGTATGTGAGATAAAAGGCAGAGGAATGGACAATGCTGGAATTGATTTGACAATTGAAGTTCCTGGAGAAATATCATCATGTTTGTCTCCAAGGCTAGATGCTCAAGTCAAGTGTACATCAAGAGATTGTATAAAAGGTAATTTTCTTTACTTTGATTTAGAGGTGAAAAATTATGTTAGGCTTATACATAATAGGCCAATAATACCCCAACTTTTGATTGTTACGTTGGTTCACCAAGATGTAAATGAGTGGATCAAAATTAGTGCAGAAGATAAAATTTCAACTACACTAAGAGCTAGTGCCTACTGGATTTCTTTAAAAGGAAGGGAATCAACAGAGAATACTACCAAGATAAGGATCGAGATTCCCCTGAGTCATAGACTTTCACCTGAAGTTCTCACGGAAATCATGAGAAAAATAGCTCAAGGGGAAGAACTATGAAAACACCAACTTTAAATATTGATGAGCTAAAAGATGTCGATCCAGGCACAGTATTAAAGTATCTAGAAAGTAATGGATGGCTGAAGGTTGAATCGAAGTCAACATCTGACTATATAATATCTAAATATTCTGCTCAAGATACTAAAGAAGCATTTGTTTTACTACCTTTAGATGATAGTATTCCAGATTTCCCCTCTAGGCTTTACGATCTTATTAAAGTTGTAGCAGTTGTAGAAGAACGATCTCAGAGTAATGTACTTGATTCTTTTAAGTCTGCGAAAGAATTTGCAAAAGAAATAGATAGAGATATTCTAAACTTTAGACTCAAATTCAAGGATAGAAGCCAACGGGAAGTACCAGCGGGAGGGCTTGGGAAGCTTTTGACATCTTTTCAAAATTTAGTTAATGGGATCGCTCAATCTCGCTCTGGCAGCCCAACCGCTCAAGGATTAATACCTAATATTATACTTAATCAATCTCAAATTTCTGTAATTGGATCGTTTGAAGGATCTTTTGGGTTAAGAATTGCTTCGACACCACCACCAAAAATGGAACAGTTAGATGCTTTTCAAAAGTCTGAACCGCTTATTCGAGAAGCTTTCAAGGAGTTATTTGACTTAGTAAAAGCAAGTCAAGATAGAAGTAACGATCAGCTTCTGAAAGAAACATTAGTAAAATTAGGAAAAAGATCGGCATCAAGCTATAGAAATTTTCTGATAGCGTTATCTGATTTAAAAACTGACAACGATATAGAATGGGGATCTCCAGACAAAAAATTAGGAGACTCTATTGAATTTCCTCATAAAGCAGTTTTGAGAGCTTTATCAATAGTGACAAAAAATATTGCAGAAACATCCATTGAGTTTGAGATTTTTGGTGAGTGGATTGGAGGAAATAAAAGACAGAAAAATTTTGAAGTGAAAGATATTGCTAATGGAAAAACTTACCGTGGCAATGTTTGTGATACAGCACTAAGAGATATCGAAGTGCCAAATATTAGCCAACTGTACAATGTGATAATTCTAGAAGAACCTAGTTTAAATGAGGCAACTCAAGAGATAAGCAGAAAGTACACACTCTTAAAACTGGAGAAGTCAAACAACGACTAGCGATGAAAAAAGGTAAAGTGGCGCAACCCACTTTACCTTTTTATGTATATTTCAGAATCTAAGCACTAACAGCTTGTTTAGCACTGGCTTCTGGCGTTTCCGCCTCTGAAGGAGGAACCAACTGCCAGAACTTAGGCAGATACTCCGCCCACCGACTCAAGATTTCCTGCGCTTTCTGACTCCCTGTTTTCGCACCATGCGCCGCAATCAGATCCTTCAATTGCTGCTCACCTGCTGCTGTTTGTACCCGTTGCCATTTGACGATTTCGGGATTGATTTTGGCGATGAATGAGTCGTCTTCATCAAGGAAATAACCCAAACCGCCTGTCATCCCTGCACCGACGTTGCGCCCGACTTGTCCGAGGACGACGACTACGCCGCCTGTCATGTATTCGCAGCAGTGATCGCCTGTGCCTTCGACTATGGCGGTGGCGCGGGAGTTGCGGACGGCGAAGCGTTCGCCTGCGCGTCCGTTGGCATAGAGGTAGCCGCCTGTGGCTCCGTAGAGGCAGGTGTTGCCGATGATCACGTTGCGGCTGGTGTCGAAAATGGTGCCTGTATAGGGTTTGATGACGATTTCGCCGCCGTTGATGCCTTTGCCTACATAGTCGTTGCTTTCGCCTGTGAGGTTGAGGCTGACTCCTTCGTGGTTGAATGCACCGAAGCTTTGTCCGGCGGCTCCCTGGAAGTTGAGGGTGAGTTGTCCTTCAAATGCGCTGTCGCCGTATTTGAGGGCGATGGCACCGGAGATGCGGGCACCTACAGATCGATCGGTATTCACCACCTTGTATGACTTTGTGGCGATGCCTTGATTCTCGATCGCACTCCGAACATCTACATCTGCTAGAATCTCATCATCTAATACGGCTCCATTGGTATGGATATCGCCATGAGTGAGGAAGGATCGATCGAGCTTAGTATCTGGTAATTGAGTCAGACAGTCGAGGTTAATTGCGGCGACTTTGGTTAGCTTCGCTTCTGGGCGGAGGGTGAATAGATCCGCACGTCCGATTAATTCGTTGAGGGATTTGTAGCCCAGTCGAGCCAAGATGCTGCGGACTTCTTCGGCGATGAACAGGAAGAAATTGACGACTTGTTCGGGGATACCTGGGAATCGAGCGCGGAGATCTTCGCGCTGGGAGGCGACACCGACGGGACATTTATTGGTATGACAGACTCGTGCCATAATGCAGCCTTCGGCAATCATGGCGATCGAACCGAACCCATATTCTTCTGCTCCCATCAGGGCGGCGATCATAATATCCCATCCTGATTTTAATCCACCATCGACACGAAGTAAAACTCGATCCCGAAGTTGATTTTCCATGAGGACGCGGTGAACTTCGGTGAGTCCTAGTTCCCACGGGGTGCCTGCGTGTTTGATGCTGGATAGAGGCGATGCGCCCGTACCGCCGTCGTGTCCAGAGATTTGGATGATGTCTGCGTTGGCTTTGGCGACTCCGGCGGCGATGGTACCAATGCCGATTTCGGCGACTAGTTTGACGGAGACAGAGGCTTTGGGGTTGATTTGGTGGAGATCGTGGATCAGTTGCTCTAGATCTTCGATCGAGTAGATATCGTGGTGCGGTGGGGGTGAAATCAGCATCACGCCTGGTTTGGAGCGGCGGAGCATGGCGATGTACTGGCTGACTTTTGGCCCTGGCAATTGTCCGCCTTCACCTGGCTTGGCACCCTGAGCGAGTTTGATCTCGATTTGTTTGCCGTTGATTAGGTATTGGGGGGTGACTCCAAAGCGTCCCGAAGCGATTTGGACGATCGCGCTTTTAGCAATATCGCCGTTGCGTAAGCCTTTGAGGTGGGGGAGGATGGCGGATTTACCATCCACGGCATCATCGATCGTTTTGTAGCGGACGGGATCTTCGCCGCCTTCGCCGCTGTTGGACTTCGCGCCGATGCGGTTCATGGCGATGGCGAGGACTTCATGGGCTTCGCGGGAGAGTGCGCCCAGCGACATGCCACCCGTGCAGAACCGTTTGACGATATCGACCACAGGCTCGACTGATTCGATGTCAATGGGGTTTCGATCGGATTTGAAGTCTAAGAGGTCGCGCAGGGCCGTGACGGGGCGTTCCTGAATATGTTTTTTGTAGACTTCATAGTGATCGTAGCCTTCCTGAGTCGCATAAGCGTCTACGGCTTTGTGGAGAGCCTTTGCCAGTTGGGGGCTATTCATGTGGTATTCACCACTGGGGCGATAGTTGAAGAAGCCGAGGTTTTCGAGTTTCTTCAGCTCTTTGGGGAATGCTTTGTGGTGGAAAGTCATGGTTTCCTGCGCCACATCAGCGATGGTTAAGCCACCGATGCGGGAGGTGGTGCCAGTAAAAGCGATATCGAGTAATTCGCGCCCGATGCCGATCGCTTCAAAGATTTGCGCCCCTTGGTAGGATGAGAGTAGGGAAATCCCCATTTTGGAGAGGATTTTGAGCAAGCCATCTTCGGTTGCTTTGCGATAGTTAGCCTGCGCTTTTTCGATGGTAATATCTAGTTCGCCGCGTCCGATGGCGGCTTGGGTTTTGGAACCACACCACCAGCTACGGACGGATTCCCAGGCGAGATACGGACAGACGGCGGATGCACCGAAGCCAATCAGACAGGCAAAATGGTGGGTACTCCAACATTGCGCTGTATCGACAACGATCGAAGTACGCGCGCGCAAACCTTGTTTGGTGAGATAATGATGCACCGCACCCACAGCCACCAGGGGGGGAATATAGGTAGTTTCGTCGGTTAAACCTTCAGCAGTCCAATCGCTAAGAACGAGGATTTGTTTGCCTGTCTTGACAGCTTCGAGAGCGGCGGTACATAATTTGTCGATCGCGAGTTTTAAGCCACCGACACCATCATTAACTGGGTAAAGTGTGGAGATAAATTCGGTTCCCAAGGATGATGCTTTAATTACTTCTAATTCCGCCTCATTTAATAGGGGACTAGTTAACTTCAGCATCCCCGCATGTTCGGGTTTGGCTTCGAGTAAATTACCCTTTTTACCCAGACTGACATCGAGCGACATGACTAATTTTTCGCGCAGCGGATCGATCGCGGGGTTAGTTACTTGCGCGAAGCGTTGTTTAAAATAGTCGTATAAAGGATGCGCTTTTTCGGATAATACGGCGAGGGGAATATCATCGCCCATACAGAAAGTTGGCTCCTTGCCATTTTCTGCCATATCGTTGACGATCATCGCGACATCTTCTTCGGTGTAGCCGAATGCCGTCTGCTGCTTGAGCAAGTTTGCCGACTCTATCCGACAACTATTCAAAAATGCTTGGTTAGTCAGGGTTTGACGATGCTCTTTCAACCACGCACCGTAGGGATGCACCTTGGCAATCCGCTCTTTAACTTCCCAATTGTGGAGAATCTCTTGAGTTTCTAAATCTACCACGATCGTTTCACCAGGGCCGAGCCGACCTTTTTCAACGATTTGGTCTATGGGTAAATCTACCACCCCAGCCTCAGAGCCGACATAGAGATAACCATCCTTGGTAATACAATACCTTGCTGGACGCAAACCATTGCGATCGAGTGCCGCCCCAACTACCTTACCATCAGAGAATGCCAGTAATGCTGGGCCATCCCAAGCTTCCTGTAAGCCCGAATAATACTCGTAAAAATCCGTAATCTCAGGATATTTATCTAATTCCGGCTGATTCTTGTACGCTTCTGGTACCATCATCATTAAACCTTCGATCGGACTCCGACCGGAACGGACGATCAGTTCCAAGACATTATCTAATGTCCCCGAATCGCTATTGTCTAAATTCAGAATCGGCTGCAACTCTCTTAACCGCTCGTTCCACAGCGGATGATTGAGATCGCTTTCCCGCGCGGTCATCCCATTAATATTGCCCAAGAGCGTATTAATTTCGCCATTGTGCCCCAGCACCCGCATCGGTTGAGCCAATGGCCATTTTGGTAAAGTGTTCGTACTAAATCGACGGTGATACACCGCAAACGCCGCCTTAAATTCAGGATTGGTTAAGTCACTGTAAAACTCACCCAATACAGCCGATCGTACCATCCCTTTATACACGATCGTCCGACCGGAAAGAGAGCAAATATAAAAATTGTCCCCCGGCTTAACCGTGCCCTCAGCCTGCATTGCTTTGACAATCTTGCGGCGTACCATGTACAACTGCCGCTCTAGCTCATCGCCTAGCTCAGTCCCCGCCATAACCATCTGCTCGATGTATGGTTGATTTTCCCGCGCCTGAACACCCAACGTTTCTGGCTTAACGGGTACTTCCCGCCACCCGAGGAGCTGACACTGCTCCTGCGCGATGACATCCGCAATAATCTGCTTCGCCACAGCGCGTTTTGCCGCATCTTGTGGTAAAAATACCATCCCCACCGCCAATCGTTGGCTCAGTTGCTCAGAATGAGAATCGCGATCGCTGTGACTAGCTATAATCTCATCAAATAATCCCCACGGAATCTGCGTCAAAATCCCCGCGCCATCGCCAGAATCGCGATCCGCGCTACAACCGCCCCGGTGTTCCATACAAGTCAGAGCTGCCAACGTCTGTTGGATTAACTTATGACTGGTATCCCCGGCTGGACAGGCAATGAATCCCACCCCGCAGGCATCCCGTTCCTCGACCAACCACCGGGAGCCTAAATATGGCTCGTTATTGTTGGTAGTTGAAGTGGTGAAATTGTCCATGCGCCAATGATTATCTGTGTGGTTCATAGTTATGTAGTGCGGGTGGCGATCGGTAGATAATTTAGTGTAGAGTCGGGTTCAAATAGCTCTGAAGCAAGGCGCAGCCACTTTTGGGTGTCGTCTCAGATGTCGATACTGGAGTTGATGTCGATCTATAGCTTTTACCAGGATTTCAATTTAATTTATGTATCTTCAGTTACTTTATATTGTTATCTTAGACTGTCGATCGGCTGCGATCCTCTCGGAACCTCAACCATAGACGATGCGATGTAACGCTGCATAAATTTTGGAGTCTGACAACCTGCGATCGAAGGAGATTTGAACCGATCTCTATTGTATCAATGATTCGCGATCGCGGGAAACCTAGCAAACTAGGTCGATCGAGCGAGTCTATAGATCTTTAAGGATTTATATTATACAAACAATTTCTCAAGTTTTGCTGGAGCTACAGATCGATCGAGTCACTAGCAGATTGAGGTGTCTTCAAAGCCGATGCTTTCATATAAATCGGCGATCGCCAGTTGCAAATCGAAACGACATTAATGTCAAATTAGCTTCGCATTCGACTTGCGTTGGCGTAGCATACCGGAGGTAATCGAATCTTGTCTGTAAATAACTTATTTGCTCTGGTCGCAACTTCTTCCACAGTCCAGAAAATAGCTTGTTGCATATTCTTACCGAGTTAGTTAAATACTGAGTTTATTTTAATCGATTTGTTCTCTGTTGAGTCTTCTTCTTAGTGGCTGCCGATCGAGATTACCAGTAAAAGATCTGGGGAATGTACGCTTTACAGCCGTACAATGATACATTATTGTCGATCGACTGAAATCATGGACATGAACACGATTCAACAACTAAAGCTAATAAGAATGCACGGTTGCAAGCGCGTGTGACACTAGAGCAAAAACAACTGATGGAAAGGGCTGCAAGTTTTTGAGTTCGATACAAAGCCTTAAAATCTATCTGAAAAGCCCCATCATTGGTTACTCTCTCGGTATTGCCACTAAAAGCTACTCCGACACCTTTTGGATATTAATGCTCGATAGCAAAGCACGCCACCAAGGCGGTCGATATGTCGAGATCGATAATGTATATTTGAGAAAGTCATTAAGTTCCGATAATAAGTCTGGATTATCTTTCCATACTTTAACCTTACTGTCTCGATCGACTTTTGCAATGAAAGGTGACACCTGCCGATCGTAAAGCTTCTACAATTAGCTTGTTGCCCAAACAACGATCTATAAAAAATGTTGTTGGTTCAAACTCAATTATGCAGAAATTGTCGATAACTCACATCTAATTGCTTCTTCGATCGAGAGCCTGTCACAATCATAATCGACAGCGAGTTCATCGATCGAATCTCCCGCCGAGTAGCGTTCTTTTAAGATACTAGTTGCTATTCCCGTACCATCGATCGTTCTTCGCCCAAAAGCAACTCGCGGATCTATAACCACAATGCGGGGATTATTTTCTTCGTGAGAACGAGTGAAGGGATACAACTTGATAGCAAGTCCACCATCGTCTGGCTCGATCCGTTCTAAGTGAGTATTAATTGCTAGTTTTAATTGATTGCGTTCTACTTGACTAGCTTGAATTAATTCTCCATAACGATCGATAAATAAATCTACTCCATCTGTACTAAATGCTTGAGTAGCGAGTGGATGCGCTACCTTAAATCTTTCATCGATAAAATCGAGAGCATTTCTAACTCGGTTTAGTTGAATTTTGTGATGCTGGCGAATAGCCCGCAAGACATGAATTTCGACAAGGTTGGTAAATGAGAGTAAATAGGGTTTAGATTGGGAGATCTCAATAATCGGCGCGAAAAATTTGGAGCCACTTTTAACGGGATAGTTATGTCCGATCGTCCACGATCTAATCGTACTAACCGGAATTCGTAAATAACGAGCAGTATCTTGGATCGAGTAGATGGGGATACGTCGGGAATCGATTTTACTGTAGAGGGTGTTCATATAACTTGTTGCATATTTTACAAAATTATTTACATCTTGACTCTATTTTAGCTGTTTAACTGCTCGTTCATCTGTTCAGTTTTCTAATTATCAGAGGTCGATCAATATCTTCAGATATAATCTGTTTGAAATCCATGCAACAGGTATGGTATCACTCGGCATAAATTTGAAATTATAGGGAATGATGGAGAGATTGTTTTAGAGACAACCTTAACGCAGGGGCAGATCTCGAAGTTTAACAGTCTAGTTAGTAATATGATTATTGAGGGAGGTGCTGCCTATATTCCTATTGATAAATTACATGGAGTTCTTCTAACAAATAGTAGACAAAGAGCTATAGCAATCGTTAACAATCATAAGGATATCGTTAAAGCTTATTTAGTCAGAGATCCTATTCAATTTTAAAAATATGGAGTTTCAGCGGCAATAAGACCATTAGGACTTTATGCTCTTCTCGAAACATTAGCTGAAGATAATCCGAAGCGAGCAAGTGACTATAGAGCTAGTCTTGCACTCTTAGCTTATATAGTTGCGAAAAATCCTCAGCTTGCACTTTCATCCAGCATTAAGGCTAAACATCAAGAAGCACTAAAAGATTCTGTTATTGGGAAACTCAAAAGACGAAACAGCGTTTGTCTTTTGAGTGAGGAACCTTTCATAGACGGAGAGGAAAAACATGCTCATCATATTGAGGGCGAATCTGAAGATCCTGCCCTTGCGACTGACAAAGAGAATTTAATTTTACTCAAAGGTTGGATTCATACAGATTATCATGGCTGGCTTAATCAAAAAGGACTACCAATAAATAGAGAAAGCTTAAAGTGTTATGCAAAGATGAAAAACTTTTCATTGGCAGCCTTATGAGAAATTAAAAATCTATAACTAAAAATCCCCCGCCACTAGGTGACGAGGGATTCTATTTAACTACTGATAACTTCAGAACTAACTATCCGAACTTACCAGCAGTAGAGGCAATTAAGAAGGCGGCGTAGGTGAGGATGTAGCCGACTGTGAAGTGAGCTAGACCGACGACCCGACCTTGAACGATCGACATTGCAACGGGCTTGTCTTTCCAACGAACTAGGTTCGCAAGAGGAGTGCGCTCGTGTGCCCAGACAACAGTTTCGATCAACTCTTGCCAGTAACCACGCCAGCTAATTAAGAACATAAAGCCAGTTGCCCAGACGAGGTGTCCGAAGAGGAACATCCATGCCCATACAGACAGGTTGTTCATCCCGTAAGGGTTGTAGCCGTTAATTAACTGTGAGGAGTTCTGCCAGAGGTAATCGCGCAACCAACCCATTAAATAAGTCGAGGACTCATTGAATTGAGCAACGTTACCTTGCCAAATACCGAGGTGTTTCCAGTGCCAGTAGAATGTTACCCAACCGAGGGTGTTTAACATCCAGAACATTGCCAGGTAGAACGAGTCCCAACCGGAGATGTCACAAGTACCACCACGACCGGGGCCATCACAAGGGAAGGCGTAGCCGAAGTCTTTCTTGTCGGGCATTAATTTGGAACCACGGGCATCCAGCGCACCTTTGACAAGAATCAAGGTGGTGGTGTGAAGTCCGAGTGCGATCGCGTGGTGGACTAAGAAGTCACCAGGGCCGATGGTTAAGAACAAGGAGTTCGTACCGGAGTTGATGGCATCCAACCAACCGGGCAGATAAACTGCACTGCTGGTAGAAGCTAAACTATCTGCGTTTGAAAGTAAGGTATCAAAACCGTAGAGTAGTTTACCGTGAGAGCTTTGAACGAATTGTGCGAACACTGGTTCGATCAAGATTTGCTTCTCAGGCGTACCAAAGGCAACTACAACGTCGTTGTGGACGTAGAGACCGAGGGTATGGAAACCAAGGAACAAAGATACCCAGCTCAAGTGGGAAATAATTGCCTCTTTGTGCTCTAGCATCCGCGAAAGCACGTTGTTCCGGTTTTGCTCTGGATCGTAGTCACGAACCCAGAAGATCGCACCGTGGGCGAATGCACCGACCATCAGGAACCCAGCGATGTACTGGTGGTGGGTGTATAGCGAAGCTTGGGTGGTAAAGTCCTGTGCCAAGAACGCATAAGGCGGCATGGAGTACATGTGTTGAGCCACCAGGGAGGTGATCACACCGAGCGAAGCCAATGCCAACCCGAGTTGGAAGTGAAGGGAGTTGTTGATCGTATCATAAAGACCTTTATGACCGTCGCCGAGTCTGCCTCCGGGTGGTTTGTGAGCATTGAGGATGTCCTTAATGCTGTGACCGATCCCAAAGTTAGTCCGGTACATATGTCCAGCAACGATGAAAATCACCGCGATCGCTAGATGGTGATGCGCCATATCAGTCAACCACAAGGATTGAGTCTGAGGATGGAAACCACCTAAGAAAGTCAAGATTGCTGTACCAGAACCTTGGGAAGTCCCAAAAATCTGTTGAGCGGTATCAGGATTTTCGGCATATACGCCCCAGTTACCTGTGAAGAAGGGTTGTAGCCCTGCTGGGTGAGGTAGTGTACTGGTGAAGTTGTCCCAACCAACGTGCTGACCGCGAGATTCGGGGATAGCAACGTGGACTAAGTGACCAGTCCAAGCCAGA
>NZ_JANLWO010000772.1:0-1854 GCF_031364565.1 Chamaesiphon sp. OTE_20_metabat_361 | reverse complement strand
CAATCAGGGTGCCTTTATCGGTATCGATTTTGAGATTGGCGTCAGTATCGCTATTAATCTGGTTCTTGAGTTCGGGAGTCAGATTTATCATCTGTACGCCGATAAAGGGGTGATCGACCTTACCATTAGCAATCAGTTGGGTGGCAATCCGTTGGGCAGTATTGATGGGAATTGCAAAGCCCAAGCCTTGGGTACCGCGCAGAATTGCGGTATTCATCCCGATGACTCGACCGCTAGCATCGAGCAGGGGGCCGCCCGAGTTGCCAGGATTGATCGCCGCATCGGTTTGGATGTAGTTGACACGTTTGTCTGCTGCGCCGATTTCGCTGCTACTGCGTCCGGTACCACTGATAATCCCTGCCGTGACAGTATTATCCAAGCCTAAAGGATTGCCGATCGCGATCGCCCATTCACCAGGCTTAATTTTTTCAGAATCACCGAGCTGAATGGTGGGGAGATTTTTCTCGGCTATTTCGATGACAGCGACGTCGGTGACTCGATCGATCCCTTTAACTTTACCCGCGATCGTCCGGCCATCTTTGAGAGTAACGGTCACTTTAGTCGCGCCAGAGACAACGTGAGCGTTGGTCATAATCTGACCGTTATTATTGATAATAAATCCCGACCCAGTGCCCTGTCTGATTTCCCGTTCTCCAGATCCACCCGATTGGGGCACGCGATTGCCAAAGAATCGCCGGAATAAGGGATCCTCTTCACCATCTGCCATGGCAGGTCTTGCTGCGACAGTTGTAGAAGCATTAATTCTCACTACAGCGGGGCCGACTTTATCCACCACATTGGTGATGAAGTTAGTATTAGCAGTGGCTAAGATGCTGCTACTATTTGCTACTTTGGGCGTAGCTACAGCCGGAGATTCGAGCGTCGTGGGTACCTGTTCTTTGGCAGCCAGATAGCCAAACGAACAACTCGCGATCGTGCTTAACAATAGCAGTGAAACATACTTGCTACCTCGGCGCAATGTTTTTAACGCTGCGGGGGAGTTTGGTGATGCAATCGGCTTGTCGGTTGTCTCTGTAGTTGGGGCGCGGTCTTCGATCGGTAGTTTTTTCTGGGGGTCTGACATACAACTCACTCTCTATACAATTCTTGTAGCAATCTCAGCTAGCTGGCATCAGTTCTTTGCTTTTAGCCGATATCGCCCTACACTCGACTATCCCTATTTTAGGGGTGAGTTTGAACTTCATGACAGTAGAGTGGCGAACTTTGTTGCCGATGCAGTGAGATCTTAACGATATTGTAAGATTTGTGGCATGGAGAGGAAAGGGTAAAAGGTAATGGGTAAAAGGTAATGGGTAAAAGGTAATGGGTAAGAGGTAAATAATTGATGGTAGTAAAGACGCAAGCGCCTAAACTTCTACCTCTTATCTCTTGGAAAATGTCTGAAAAGTATAATTGCTGCGTTTTAAGATCTAAATCCCCCAACCCTCAGAAAAATGAGCTTTAGCGGCTCGCATAATCCGGGAGGTTCCCTCTCGGATTATGCGAGACAAGACAGGGGAGATTTAGATCTTCGACTCACACCGAAAAGCCTTTTCAGACACCCTCTTACCTTTTACCTCTTACCTTTTACCTCTTACCTTTTACCTAAAAAATCCCCGCTGTCTCATATAGCCGTCGGAGTACAGCGGCAATTTTGATCGTATACTGGGCATCTGCCGACCAGCGACCATTTAATTGCCGCATCGTCGGCGCGATGCCCCGTCTAACGAGTTCAAATCTAGGTGCGACGCACTCTTGAACTAATAAATCGTTACTGGCATATGCTTTGAGTTGTTGAATGTGAGCGCGGATGCCCAGCCGCAGATTGGTAAATTGCGCCCATTCAGCCTGTCG
>NZ_JANLWO010000698.1:0-6569 GCF_031364565.1 Chamaesiphon sp. OTE_20_metabat_361 | reverse complement strand
CGATCGCTACAATTAACGATCTAAATCTATCATGCCTTGTGAGATTTTATAAAAGAGATATTCTTCCGTGTAACCACGGATGAAGGTGGCAATCTTTTGCAGATATTCTGTATAAGTAGTGGCAAAAGCTAAATATTATTTTGCTTACTTGACCGCTAGTACCTACCATTAAAACAATGCAAAACTTCTCAGTACCTGAAGATAAACTAGCCAAAACGCTGCAATTAACTAGTAGTGCATGTGCGATCGCTGGCGGAACTATCTTGGCGGCCAACATCCCAGCGATTAGTAAATATGGATTTATATTTTTGGCACTGAGTTCTAGTCAAATGCTGATCGCTAGTCTCCGAACTAAAGATATGCCAATGATTATTTATTCAGGATCGTTATTTTGCTTTGTTGATTGTTTGGGGATCTTTCGTTGGATTATGTAATTGAGATCTTTTTGAGCTTACATTAGCAAGATAAATTTATTAGTTTCAGAGTCATCCCCTACTTTATTTGCAAATCTTATCGATAACCGATCTGTAAATTGATAAGTAAGCAGCCCCGTTAGATTAACAGATTCAAGTATCATGTTGTGGCATAAATATCCCGATCGCTTAGATGCGTTCACACTAGCAGCAGCCTGTGAAGATCTGCAAGGAGATCCACCAGGTGAGATTCCCTTCTTAGTCTGGCTGCTAGAAAATCCAGCTAGTCCCTTAAATATGCCCGGAAGTATCGATCTACTCGGACACGATCGCATTCATTTACTTTTAAAAAAAGGATTTAGTCCGGCAGAAGAAGCGTATGTAATCGGCTTTACGATGGGCAATGATACTAGTACGAATTGGTGGCATTTATTACTCTTAAAAATTGCTGCCCACTTTTTATACCCACCTAAATATCGGCTGAGTTATTCGGAGTTGAGCATCTTCGATCGCGGCGTGCAGTTGGGTAGAAGTATTAAAGTTAAAAATATCAATAAACTTGACTGGTCTAAATGGGATTGCAAGCTACTCCAAGATATCAGGCAGGAAATAGGACTAGAGATCGTCAATGATTAATAATTAATAATTAATAATTATTAATTACCTCTCCTTTGTGCTGTGTAGCGGCTGCCGATTTAGAAGGACAGATGATTGAATCAATCGATCGCCTTGCTTTATTTACCCACAAATGGGAGGCTTTAACCCGTTTTTCTCGTTCGATGGCTAGGAATAAGCGTTGTCTGAGTCTATAGCAAATATCTAGAAAATGAGTATTTGTGCAGATCTAACTTAAGCCATCTTGCCAACACTAAAGCGAGGTAGTGGTACCCGATCGAGATCGAAGGGTATTGCACTACTCAAAATATTCTCAAGAGACGCAGGGGTTGAAATCCCCATCCTAACAACCCAATTCTCTGCTTGGTGAAACGCACGCTGAGGAAACCGTCTAACGACACGTCTTCGCCTACAGCGCGATTTCATCCTCAATTCTCAATTCTCAATTCTCAATTCTCAATTAATTTAAAGACATTGTGAGCCAAACTATCGTGGTCGTGGGTACTCTAATCGTAGAAGCAAGTTAACACTTACGATTGTCTATCTATCTCGCTCGATCTTCTACTGGAGACGCTATGCGAACGAATCCAATGACCATTGATACCGCCAAATCCGATCGTTCCAAGGTCGATAATCTTGGTGCTGCCGACATTGTTGCCAGCGGGGATCGGCTCACAGGCTCGATCGCCGATACCGACCAATTTTCCTTTGCTGCCAGAGGATTGTCCACAGTACTGCCACAACACATTCAGCCTGGTAGGACAGGATATTGGCAGCATCAATTTGACAGGTTAGCCAATCGCAAGCAGCCCGTTTATTGGCATCTCGGGATGGCTAATGGGCAAATTCGCTACTCAGGCAGTCGATTTTGGTCGAGCCAGATGCTGATTAGAGTGGCGAGACGCTATGTGCTGCGGACTCGCAGTGAGGCAGTCCAGTCTCAGTTAGAGACGATCGAGAGTCGAATTCGCTCCGAAGCACTCAATCCCTCCCAGGTACTAGCGATGATGAAGCAAGCGAACATCATCAACGAAGCTCAACTGCTAGCAGCACTCCGCACCAAAATTCTCACCGATTTAGATCTCTACTTACTCATGGGTAGCGGATCGGCAAAATTTATCGCCGCAGATGTCGATGTGCAGTTGCCAATTGCTGGTTTTAGTCCGATCGTACTGCTAAATGAAGCTCAACAGCGACAAGTGCAGTGGGCGCAGTTGAGAAAACTCATACCTTCGATGAAATTGTGCCCGATCCTGGGTCGCGCCGCGATCGAGAAAGCTAATTTACCCAATAGTCAGCAGCGGCGGATTGAGACACTCATCCAATCCGAGCAATCGCTAAGTGCGATCGCTGAAGATCTGGCAAAAGATAGCCTCGAAGTTGCCAAGATGTTTGCCAAACTAGCCAGCATGGGCTTGGTCGAATTTAAGCCACCCGGCAAACAGACTGCTGCAAGTGTGATGGTCATCGATGACTCACCAGTGCTATTGTCGCAATTTCAGCACTGGGTCTCAGCTTTGGGCTACGCGGTGACGATTTGCCAAGATGGAAATAGTGCCGTTGCCAAAATCTTGGCAACAAAGCCATCAGTGGTGTTCATTGATATCAATATGCCCGAAATTTCTGGATTCGAGCTAGTCAAGCAGATCCGCCAACATCCAGATCTCCAGCGAATTTCTCTGGCAATTTTGACCGGAGAGCAAAAACTTTCCAACAAATGGCGGGCGCAGTGGAGTGGGTGCGAGTTTCTCACCAAACCGCTGACGACTGCGGCAATTGCCGATTTCCAGGTTCAGCTTGAGGAGCTGATCCCCCGACTCCTGACCGCATCGGCATCCACGATCGAAAATTAACCCATCTCCAGTAAAAATTATGCGCTTTTTAATCATTGATGATAGCTCGGTCGATCGACACGCTCTGGCTTCGATTTTGGAAACACTCGGACACGATGTCGATCGCTGTGAGAGTGCCACTAATGCCCTAAGCGTCATCGAAACTGGCAAATACAATTTGGTATTCCTAGACGTAGTAATGCCAGAACAAGATGGCTACAAGTTTTTGCGAACTGTCCGGCTCAATCCGAGTACCGCCAGTCAGTATGTGGTGTTTTGCTCTAGCAAGAAGACGCCGCTAGAAATCAATTATGGCGTGCGGCGGGCTGGGGCAAATGACTATCTGCCCAAACCAGTCAGTCGCGAAAGTATCGAACAAGTTCTCGCCAAAATTCCCGCATAGAGCGATCTACCCATTTGCATTTCACTATTTTCACCAGCCACCATTATGACCGTCACGGATCTAACTCCACCCGCTCCCGATCTTGTGTCGCCAACTGCTGAGTCGGCTTCACGATTGGATCGATTCATCTTAACTCAGGTCGCCGCCCTCACTCTGGTCTTTCCAGCAACGTGGGTGGCGGAAATTTGGCGGGTCGATCGATGGCAAATCCTGGACTTACCATTCTACGATCCGTTATTGGTCGGGATTGCCAACTACAACGGTCTGGTAACACCGTTGATTGCCGCTGCCCGCTTGCTAGCACTCCCCTTCACTGTGCCAGAGCGATCGATCGCCGTCCGACTCAATGAGGCTGCTGGACGACTGGAAAATGTCAGTATCATTGTCGATCGGGCGATCGGTACCAGTGGTCGCTCGGAGCTGCCACCTGGCTTATTTACCGCCGATCGTGATGGATCGCTGGTAATGATGCAAAGTCAGTTGGTGCCCACCGATCTCTGGCAGCCCCAATATTGGTCGGTCGATCGTTGAGAATCAAGCCAAACTTTACCACCGCTCTCACTTATTTATACATTTATTGTCGGCGTTGCTGAATTGGGGGACAAAGCACAGACCTTGCCCTCACCCCCAGCCCCTCTGTCTTAACCCAAACGCACGCTGAGGGAACCTCAGCGCGATTTGGGTCGCTCCCAAGCTTAGGAGAGGGGAGCCAGAAGCCCAGGCGATGGCGGGGTGAGGGCAGACTATACCTTAAGTCAGCAACGACCTATTATCCCTACTCGATCGATTCATATTAGACCGCCTGCGAAAGTAACAGCACGATCGTTTTCAATACTGTTTTTCTCTAACCCTCTGCCTATTCCCTATTCCCTATTCCCTATTCCCTATTCCCTATCCCCTATCCCCTAACTTTCGCAGAAAGTCTATCGAAGCTATGTCTATGATAAATTCAGCCACTCCCACCCAAAAAATCCAGCAGTTCGTGCGATCGAACCTGGTGGCAACGATCGTCGCTTCCGTCGGTCTAAATTTAGGACTGATTGGAGCTTCAACTTGGAATGTCTGGAATACCTCCCAAAATTTGCAGGTAACTGTAGAGCAGCAGGCAAAGCTGCAAGATCTCAGTAGCAAGATCGTGTATCTCGATGAAGTTCTCACGATGTCGGCGAATATGCGGGCGAGTAGCGGACAGATGAAGTGGGAGCAGCGCTATAACGATCGCGTCCCCGAACTCGACAAAGTTACGGCTGAATTATTTAGAGATATTCCCCCGTCTGTCCGAGGTGCTTACCAGCAAATTGATGCTGCCAACAAAGCCTTAATTGTGATGGAAACTCAGTCATTTCAATTGGCAAAAGCCAACAAACTTGCTGAGGCGGCGGCTGTGCTTGAGAGCGAAGCATACAGCCAGCAAAAGAAGATTTATAGTCAAGGCGTGCAGACTGTGATTGCCAGCATCAAAACTGAGACAGCCCAACGCGTGAGATCGCAACAACTCGCGCTGGATTGGTCGATCGCCCTAGCACTAGCTAACTTGGGATTGCTGGCAGCAACTGGGGCGGGGATCGTCATCGCCGTGAGGGGTTATATCCGCGATCGCCAATCAGCGCAAACTGCCCTCCAAGCCTCCCAAGCCAATCTCCAGACAGTAAATTTGCAGTTGGCGACTGAAGCCCAGCAACGTCAGGAGCAGGAGAGCGCCACGCGATCGGAAAACGAACAGCTCCAGCAAGATATCGGCGAGTTGCTAGATGTGGTAAGTGAGATCGAGTCTGGCAATCTGAGAGTTCAAGCACGCGTCAACGATCGAGCTACAGGTCTAGTCGGCGATACGCTCAATCGACTGAGTGAAGAACTAGGGCGAACTCTGAGCCAAGTTTCCACCGCCGCTCGGCGGGTAGATGCCAACAGTAAAACCCAAAAACAGATGGCGGCGACAGTCGCTCAAAATACCAGCAAACAGGCTGAAGAAGTCAGTCAAATGTTAGTGCTGACGGGGAATGTCCGCCAATCTGCCCGAGACACGATGCAGCAGTTAGCGGTTACAAATCAATCTCTTACGACACTGCAATCTTCCGTAACTCAGGGACAGGGGACAATTGCCACCCTCGATCGCGAAATCGATGTCTTGCAAGCCGGGAGCGATCGGATCGTGCAAAAAATTAAAACCCTAGGGGAATTCGTCGGACTTGCTGACAGATTTGTCCAGGATCAAGGTGAAATCGTCACCCAGACGCAGATTTTGGCACTCAACGCTTCCCTCGTAGCCGCTAGAGCTGCCGAGCAGCGCGATCCCAAACAATTTGCAGCAGTCGCCCGCGAGTTTGAATTAGTTGCCACCCAAGTCAGCCAACTCGCCCAACAAACCAATGAAGGCTTGACCGACCTAGAGCAACGCAGTTCTCAGATTCATAAGGTCGTGTCGTCGGTAGATCTGGACGTCCAAAAAATGGGCGGCTTGGTCGATACCTTTACTCACGGAGTCAAGCAAGCCAGCGATGTTTTCCAAACAGTGCAAGAAGTGACCGCCCAAGCCGTGCGATCGGGACATCTAGTCGCAGCAGCCAGCGAAAAAATCGTCACTGCTACCGACTCGACAACTGCGGCGATCGATTCGATTTCCGCCCTCAGCCAACAAATCTCACATCAGTCTCAAGATGCCCAAAATCTGGGCGACAGGCTGAGTCTACTCTCTACAGATCTGCTCGAAAATATCCAGATCTTTAAGCTGCCAGAAGTAGAACTACCACCAGCACCCAGTACCGACCTCGCCCTCGAATTGGCGGTTTGAATCCCACATTAGTACCTGAACCTTGGCGATCGCCAGCAACAACAGATGAATCCAACACAATCGCCTCCAGCCCAAATTACCCCCAAATCGATCGGTCAGATCCGGTCTTTCTTCCAACGGCATCTAGTCAGCACAATTATCGTCTCGACTTGTCTCAATCTGGGATTGACCGGGACTTCGACTTGGAGTGTCTGGCAGACTTCCCAACGGTTGCAGGCGACGATCGCCAAGCAAGATCGACAGCAAAATCTTAGTAGTAAACTCACCTATTTAGATGAAGTCCTCACGATGTCTGCACGGATGTTTGCGAGTACTGGTCAGCCGCTGTGGGAAAAACGCTACAACGATAACGCACCGAGTATCGATAGTGCCCTGGCGGAATTGACTAAAGATGCCCGTCCGGCGCAGACAGTAGATGCCGCGAATAAAAAGTTGCTGGGGCTGGAAGAGCAGGCATTTAAATTGGCAAAACAGGCTAAATTAACAGAAGCCACCGCCGTATTGTCAAGTCCAGA